>DATEIH010000217.1:0-16107 GCA_035279165.1 Candidatus Nitrosocosmicus sp.
TGTTATCAACCCATGATCGCGTAGAAAGATACTCCCAAAACTCTACTAACCGTTCGCCCGATCCTTCCCATGTCTTATTTTCTATCATATAACTTACCAAGATTGCAGCATTTATCGAACCTATCGATGTTCCCGATATAATATGAAATAGTGTATCGTTTTCTCTGCCTTCAATTTTAAAAAACTCTAAAAGAGACTCCTTAATGGCATTATAAACTCCAGCTTCATATGCTCCTAGTGAGCCTCCTCCTTGAAATATTAGTGCTCTGTTTATATTGGATTTCACAACTCGTGATATGTTTTAGTCCGTTATAATGATTATCCTTTACCTTTGATTCCGGTATCAATTCTAATATTGAAATCCCAAATTAAAATTAACTTTATTGCGTTGCTATATGAAATCCTCGACTAAATATTGTCGAGCCAAACCTTGACCCGAAAAAATCCATCAGAATATTATATAACGCATCATTGGAATTGGAAAGTAATTTTACTAATGAAGGCTGATGATATGATTTATTATAAAGGTCTATGCTTTAAAATGAATTGAGACCGATAAATATAATTTGAAATACTTTAAAGATAATAATTCCCTAATATATGAAAATAGCTTAAATCGAATCGCTTCTATCGGATGGACATAATCATTGAATCATCTGGAGCTAAAAAAGGAAATGCAAACACATTTTTAATTCAAACCTACACTTTCATGAATGGGACAAAAAGGCGAAAAAATTTTGAAAGTTGCTTTTGTTAATCTATCTTGATTCCAATTGAATGTGGTGACGTATCAAAATAGGAAATGAAATTATTTGCAGTTGGTTATATTATTTCCTTTTAGAAATCCATGTTTACTCATCTTACTACTATAGTTCCAGTCATCCAAGGATGTAATATACAAAGATAGTTGTATATCCCTGGTTTCTCAAATGTTACTGTAAATGTGTTTCCTGAACCAGGGGTTAGTTGCTCCATTCCTTCTGGAAGGAACCAACCTGAATTTACATATTTTTCTGTCCCATCGATGGTATAGTTTGCATTAGGGTTCATAAACTCAACGTTCCCTGAGGAATCGATCACTGTTGGGTTAAAGGTTCTTGCGTTTACAGCAATCAATGTATTAGTTCCATTTTGGCCTGGTATTAATATCGGCTCGTTATTTGAGTTAGGAGGTAGAGCTGCAAATTCTGTAGTGTTTGAAACGGACAATGGAGAAACCACGTCTGCCATAGTGCTATTATCCATCACAAACGTTACTGTGTGGGGTTCGGCCACTTCTGTAGGGTTATACCAATTCACTGTTTCTCCCGCATTAATTTCAACCTTGTCAGGTATGTACATAGTGAAAGGGGCACTATGATTTCCTCCACCAGCGGCAATCTCTGTTGTGTTGTTGTCTTGTTGTTGTTGTAAGGTTGCAAATACATAGATATCGATATTCCGTCCTGGATTGCCATTTAAAAACAATAGGGATAGCATGAGAACCATTGAAGTCATGATACCAAATCCAATCGTCAAATTAGATAAAGTCGATTTATTAGTCATAGTAATATTTTGATGCTATTGTATCTCTTATTTAATTTTTATTTTTTTAGATTTTATTGTACTATTACCGTAAATCTTATTTTATGATACATGATAAAATAACTGGCACCATTAATCAAGTTAGAAGTTGTGTAATTTCAATTTACACGAACTAAAGATAAATCAATTCAATGGATAAGGAATAATTTAGATGTCTAATTATGCTCGCTATTTTTATTTTATAGTTCAGAATACTAAAAGATATCAACCAAAGATTTTCAGAATACCAGTAAAAGAGTAAAGTTTCACTCTAATCAGAATACAAATTGAAGTTTAATTAATAAATTGAATCAAAAAAGTGAGATCAGTTGAAGTACTCTGTTAGTTACTCGATTCTGAAATCATGTAGAGACATATCTGATTTCAAATTGGCTGCACTATTACGTTTTTACCACCTGAAAGGAGCTATGAAAATGCAAAAGGAATAGTTGTTGAGATTCAAAAAATATACTCAACATTTGGCTTGATCGCTTGATGTTATTGCTTTGGTTTAGCTCTTTCTGATTCTGCTCCCATTTTAATTGCGGTCCTTCTCATCATTATAGAAAGTATTATAGTTACAAATGAAAGGATTGCACCTGTCAAAAATACTAAATTAAAGGCCATTGCACTAGGTACCGGATCAGTAGTACCTGGGATATCTGCGGCAGGGACTATGAAAAGGGATAAGAATACACCTGAAATAACGGGTCCAATTGCTCCACCTATGATTCTCATGGTCGCGTTAGTTGCAGAAACCATTCCAGTTGCCTCCTTTGGTGTAAAGTGTAGCATGATGTTTGGTACGAGTGTAATAAAGATTCCACCTAAAGCAAATCCTAGGAGGACCAATGCCGTTTGTATGGGTGTACCATGAAATGCAAGTAAAGCAAACATTCCAATTGTAAGTATTATGGCTCCTGGAACTATAAACCTCACATTACCATGTTTTACTGCCATGAGACCCACTAGAGGACCGAGAATTACAAATAACAGGGCTTGTGGCAATTGTAGTAATCCAACGCTAGCTGTACTCATTCCTAAACCATAAGGTTCGGGAGTTTGACCTAGAGTAGGAATTGTAGTAAAGATCAAATACTGAATAATTCCAAGCATTAGAAAAGTCATATTGGCAATCAAGACGATCTTACCAAATGCTAACTTTAGGTTAACGAGTGGGATCTTACTCCTCTTTTCAATGATTAAGAATGCTGCAAGTGATGCTACTGCTATTACCAAGAAAGTCCAGAACTTTGTTGCACCTTCTGGCCCCATACCTAAGAATGTAAAAGTCAGCATGAAGGATGAAATAGTTAGAATAAGGGTAATTAATCCTGGTATATCCACTAGTTCTGTAAACTTTGGTTTCTTGACTTTACCGTCTGAAGCTCCCTTTTCGTTATTGCTGACTGCAGGAGTTCCAATTTTAGGAATAAATTTCCAAAGTAAGAATAGTAATATTAGGGAAAAGGGAATAGCTGAAATAAATACTCCTTCCCAACCTCCAATTGCAACAACTGCTGCACCTAATACTAGACCAACTGCACTACCACCTTGATACATAGACAGGATTACACCCTGAGCCATGGGTATTTTCTTTTCTCCAAAAACTTCTCTTGCAATCCTTATGCAGATGGGCACAAGTGCTACAGCTATCCCTTGTAATATTCTAAGCCCGATAAGAGTATAGAATTCGTGAGCCAAGGGGGCTAGTATTACTCCCACAGTATAGCAAATAAATACAATAAGCAGCATTTTTTTTGCGCCATAGAGGTCAGCTAACCGTCCAATTACGATGGTTACGGCAGCTCCTGAAACAAGGTATGCCGTAAGTGTCCATGTAACTAAACTATAATCTACATTAAATTCTGTTACCATGGAAGGTAATGCAGGAGTTAAAGATGTATGAACATATAATACTAAAACTATACTAAATCCCATCATCCATAAAATCATATTTGGATGTTTATATTTGGGAATATGACTATCAGCATCATTGGTATCCCCTACTTTGGCCATAAATAAAATTTACATGCTTGGTCATGTATATAAATATTGGTTCAATAATTCAGATGGAAATGATATTCTACGATAATTTTAAGTTTATCTATTAGAATTATATCGCAGAAAAATGTTTGAAAGAGTTTAGTAGAATTAAGTCGCAGAAAAATTTTTCACATTTAATCTAATATTACCTATGGACTCCTACATTACTTGACTGCAAGCAATTAGATTCATATGCTATTGTTAACCACAGTACGACAGAACAATTAGATTAAGGATATCTATTATATGGAAACGGTATTGTTTGAGCGTCTAGTATAATCTATTTATTAAGGTCCATTTGCAATAGTCTCGATCCAAGAGTAATGATTGTAATTTATCTATTATAAAATGCTCTTATTTTATCCTTGATTGGTAGTTAATTACTCTCATTATTAATCAAATAACTCTAGTCCTTAAACACAAGTTTCTAAAATTATAAGAAATTCTCATTATAGTCTTTACTATGATATATTTCGAGACTTGCAGATTTATTTAAAATGAATACTATCATCTGTATTAAAGAACTAATTTACTGGTTTACCAGGACACTAAGAGGAAAGAGTAATATGCAAGAGTTATTTATCATAAGAACTGTTGCTGAAATACGGAATATTGTCATTTACCTTCAATAATGTTTCATAAAAAATGATCAATGTCGACTAATAATTTTTTTATTGAAAAATTTGTTGTTTACCTAACCTTGCATACAATAAATTTATTACCTCAGTCGAGACTATTTTTAATATTGGTACCAATAACTACATCAGTATGAAATTGATAAATGACATTGATCCCACACAATATAATAGCTACAAAAGTTAGGAATTTACGTCTGTGTTGCATCGACATTTAACTTTGATTTTTTTAGATATCTACTCAATAGTATTGGATTTACAAGTAGATTAACTAGGATCAAAGAAAACACCAAAGTGACAAACAGAGCTTTATATTCATAGTCCGTTGGCAGAGAGAGCACCATAGCCACACATATTCCCCCTCTCAATCCACCATAAATGAGAACATTTTGCCACTTTGGGGGTATTCTAACATGTGAAGCACGTAATATTGCATCTCCACCATAAATCAGAATTACTCTTGCAATCATTACTATACCAATTGGGACCAGGATTATGAGGATCCATGACAAGACGTCAGTTAGGTGTAAATAATAAATCGCCATAGATACTCCCATAAGATAAAACAAAAGTGCATTTAGCATAAACGCAAGGTAATCCCAATACAAGTGAAATGATTGCATCATTTCTGAAAGTAGGTTTTTGTGTGTTTTTATCAAGACCAACGCGAGAAAAACTATTGTTACCACTCCAGACACATGCAAAAAGTGATCAGCTATTACATATCCACCAATTACCATTGCTAATGATAAAGTAAAGCTTACGAATTCAGTTCCTTTCCATTTATTCAGCAATTTGCCGCCCAAATATCCTAGAGCGCTCCCAAGGATAATGGAACCAACCATAGACCAAATAAAAGAAATGGAAGTATTTACAAATGAAAAAGCAAGACTTGAAAATACGATCCCAGATAGGACGCTAAAAGAAATCAAGGAGGTAGCGTCATTTAAAAGAGATTCCCACTCTATTAGTACATTAAGTCTGTAAGGAATGGGAAACTTCTTAAAGATTGTTGATACAGCCACAGGATCGGTAGATGCTACAATAGCCCCAAAGAGCAATGCATGAGTAAGTGGGATGCTGAAAATTACACTTATACCTATTCCTATGAGGAACAAAGTAATGATTACCCCTGCTACTGCAAAAAATCCTATTGGGATTATTTCTTTTCTTAGGTCACCTAATTTCAAAGTTCTAGCGGATTCAAAAACCAAAAGTGGAATGAAAATTAATAATATGATTTCTGGTAGGCTGTGTTCAACAAAACTATACAATTCTTGTGTCTGAACAAGATCTTGTGGTGCTGCGATTACTACTAGCCCAGCTATCATCATGATAGTTACCCATGGGATTATAAAATTCCGAGTATAATAGTAAACGACACTTGCAATTAACAAAAATCCAGACACTATGAGAAGATAATTTATGAAAACATCCTCCATTATAATCTAACCTAGTATGCGCGGTTTAATATGCATTTGAAAAATTTTTTGAATTCCTTATCTAGAGTTTTACAAGTTTCTGGTTGAACCAGTACGAGTATTACTTAATAGAAATACAATTTCTATGGATAAACTAGAATAAAACCGGGATAACGGAATTTGATTGTATTTATCAAAATGTATTGACTTTTTTTACAGCCAGTTGTATACCAATTTTGTCAACTTATTTACAAATAGTGAGGCCGGCAGTCTACAATGAAGTTTTGGTAATAATCTAAAGTATACATATTTATCAAAGAAGGATTTAGACTTTTAATCTAACTTCGTGGAGTTTTATTTAGGAGTAGAATATTAATTTTTATCAAAGCTAGTATTGGGAATCTATCAAGATATACATATCTTCTTACTGCAGCCTTTTGTAAAACCTCTCAAGAGTAAAGGCATAAACCTAAAGCTTTAAAATAGAATACGATCCAAAACTTGGAAAACCTTATTTAACCTTCTCACTCTCAAAATATGATTTTAGCTATCTAATTCCGATACTGTCGTACCGCTGTGCAATGTGTTAAACAGTGATAAACTTTAGTAAAGCATTTTTAAAGAATCAGATAATGTGTATTTTTTATGCGTAAGTAAATGGCGACCAAATCTTTGATCGTAAGGATATGGTTTAGTTGGATGTAGTTTTTTCTAATTCATTGTTTTTTCTTTTTTGTCTATTTATCTTAATTATGGTACATGTATCTGTGAGGCTATGGAAATACATGACTGTCTCTATTTCCGTTTTTAACCTTGCAAAAAATATACCTTCTCAAAAAATTCAATAAAAATAGTAGGAAATCTATTTGGAAGGGGGCTTTATTGCATCATGTCTGACTTTAACGCCCATTAATATATAAGAAGCAAATATTGGGATGATTAATAAAAACGCTACAACAAGTACAGGATCACTATAGTCTCCCGCCAATAGCTCTGAAATAATAAATCTCAATATTATCACCGTAACAGGAACAATAAGGGAAAAAAATGCAAACAGGTATAATCGCTTTGTAAAAGGCGAGAGCTTATGCTCTTGGCCGATGTATAACCCAAATATAACAAAAGCAAGTCCCGTCATAAACACAATTATCGTTATATAGAGTGTAACGATACTGCCGCGCCTAGCCTGTTCTAATAGTTCAATGACTCTATCAAGCTTGTCTGCGGTAGTCTGATTATTTACATTTGATGCTGTGTCTTGAACGTCGGAGCTTTGGGCGACTATACCAATAGGAGAAAAAAAAGATGGAGCAACTACTAACAATAATAGTGGAGAGCAATAGATGAAAAATATTAAAAACCTTTGTATCACAAAAGCATTTGTAACTTGTCTTTATTAAGTGGGATCTTATGCTAGATACTAATATTACACAATATGATTATAACGTCCTACTAAATTTTAAAATTGACAGATCTATGTTGATTTGCATTTACGAAATGAAATTATGACATATATTCTTGTAAGAACTGAATAAATTAAAAAAAGGATGCCGTCATATGGTTTAGGCATCACATTTATTAAATTATGTCAAAATGAATGAGAATGCTGTTTCACAATCAAACAGATTACTTAGAGTTTGGAGGTAGTACTGCCTCAACCAAACCAATCTTCATTGCGGGCGTGAGGGCATCAAATACTGTCCATGCTTCTTTGATTTTTCCAGATTCAAAATGAAAAATCTCGATTCCCCAAGTGTCAAACTTCTCATGACTCGGTGGAATACCCATAAATTCGCCTTCATGCGTTGCTGTTACGATCCATCTGATAACAACCTTATTGTCTGCTGCAAATGAATCCTGGATTTTGAACTTCATATCTGCCCAAGTCTTTAAAGTTTCTTTCATAGATTCTTTAAAGTCATTCACTCCAGTAACCAATTCTCCACTATGCCATACGATATCCTCGGAAAATAACTCCGCAATTTCATCCAATTCCCCTTTATTGCAGACATTTTCTATAAATCTTGTTACGGTATTCAAATTTTCAGTTTCAGACATTATATTGTCTAAATATTTGTTGCATTTAATGTTTATGATCTTCAGCAATCGCAAGTGCAATATTAAAAGAAAAATTAGAAAAAACCTCAATATTGAATATCTGTAATATTCGACCAAAATTTTGTGAAATATCTCTCATTATACTAAATTTAAAAAGATTATGATTCTATCACCTTAGAACAAGCTCTTTTTGTCACCCAATGAATCCCCTCCTTGCAACACCTATGCTCTCTCCTTTGCAGGGATAGTATTATTCTTACTGTCCATTTAACCAAGTTTGAATATGATCTCATTGGGATAACCTTTTAATGAATAGTATCTGTTCGATATCATATCATCTGTAAGATTGTATGGAAAAGGTCATAGTATTTTTAACAGTATGATGACAGCTAAATTGTATGGAAAAATATTCTAAGGCTTGCCAATAGTGCGAGAGTCTTTCCTATCTCCAATAAGCTCAGACAGTCTAAAAAGATATAATCAAAAACCTAGTATACTAATAAATATATTGTTACCAATATAGGAAATAATTGTTTGGTACCCAATCAGATATGGAATCCAAGTAAGTAGATAATATAGGATTAGGGATCAAGTATTTTTGAATTTCATGAAATAGGGAATTTAAGATGGATATGTATGTAACAAGGTCAACCTCAAATTATGTTGAATTAGACTAAATGGTTTTTTATTGTAGTAAAAACGGTAACAAAATGCTAATTATGCCTTGTTCATTAAAAAATGCATGAGACTTGTCTTTTTACCTCAAAAAAATAGCAGAGTCAATTAAAGTCAAATGTGGCAAAAGACACATCATAGGCCATTTCGCTTATCTTTTTGGGTAAATTTTCCATATCCAGTTGATCAATTTTTCCCTTGCCAATTATCAGGTAATTATATTGGTATTCCTTAGAGGGTTGCCAATACAATAACTGATTTTCTTTGTCCCATTTGATTTCATTCCTAGCAGTAGCCCAGACAGTAAACTCGGGAGAATAATTAATCTCAAATGGTACAAATACTATAGTAGGTTCTTCGGAAACTACTTTTCCCTCAAGTACAATGGCTGCATATTTTGAATCAATGTCAAAAAATACATAATTTGGCTTTGCTGAACTCCTCATAGGATATGGACGTGCTACTACATCCATATTCCTTGGAATTCTTCCTGGCCCAAGCAACGAGTAGTTTTCTAAGTTCCAGTTGTCTTTCATGTCTTCTGTATTATAGAGATCGTAATTCCATATCGTCGAATTTATCAAGTTGGCGTCTATCTGGTCGTATTGTAAGTTTAAATAATCCCTGACTTGTTCTCCTTCTTGGAACGCTCCAAATTCTGTTAAGAAAGGTACAAATCTTCTTTCTGTTGCAGCATTGGAAAGCTGTCTAAACATTTCAGGAAATTGTTTTTTATACGTATACATGCTCTCGGGAATTTTTACAAAAGAGGCAGCAACAGCCATCGGATCATAAAAATGAAACGACAAAACACCGTTAGAATCGAAATTGGAGATCGATGATGAATCCTTGGGAAGATACGTAACCAATTTCATTTCTACAGTTTTCTTGTCAGCCATTACTTTTTTTATAAAGTTCATATTAAAGGATTGCTTAACCTCAAGTGGTGCTGCACCATAAGCCATTGGTGAACCTTCGGCTGGAAAAGTCCAGTCTACTCGCGGCTCAATAAAGATAAAAAGATTTCTGTCAACTTTCCCAATATTAGAATTTACATTTCGATAGAAATCCATTAGATACTTTACTTCAAATTCTTCCTTAGGTATCAATCCAGGATGGGGCTCATTGAAAGGTTCAACTCCCAATATAGCGGGATGAGTTATTCCATTGTTTAACGACTGTAAATGCTTGACAGTTAGCTCAATTGTTTTTTCTAGGTGTGTACGAACGGGATAGTGAACCAGCCCTTCATCTGTATTTGTCAAGTCATTTTCCCAGAATGATTTGAGAGTATGCTTTAGAGATTTATTTATCATATATTTCACTTGCCATTTCTTGTCAGGCGGTGGTGGAATCTGAGTAGGGGTTGGTTTAGGATTTTCTTTATCAACCGCTATTGTCCAGTCAGGAAATCCATCTCCACCATATATTTCGTTTGCAATGTCTTGGTGAAAATCAAGGATGATGTAGATATTTCTCTTATAAAGCTCATCAATTATTCTGTTTAAAAAGGACAGATATTCTTTGCCTTCCCCTGAGAGATCATCAAGATTGGAATTTGGTTTGGGTTCTAATGCTTTCCATGATATGAGTAGACGTGCAACATTAAAGCCGGTAGTCTTTAGTAGGTCCAGCCCTGGTTTGACCACTTGAATTTCATTTTCCAAATCAAGCTTTGATAATTCCTTTACTTCAAGAGGGGATATGGGAAGATAAGGAGGTAGTTTGCTCCGACCTGCGAAATTTACGCCTCGAAAAATAGTATATCTCCCATGCTCATCTCTAAACCATGAGCCATCCTTCCAAAATCCTTTGACGTCTTTTGGCAAAGGCATAATGTCGTCTTTGCCGGTTTTTTCTGTTTGAATTACTTCGTTAGAATCTGTTTGAAAACGAGCCGCTTGCCTTCTCGCTCTAATTCCAGCCAAAATAACCTGTATACCACTTACTGCCAGGGCTATTGCTGTCATTATGAGAAGTAGTGCAATCCCCAGTTTCTCATAAACTAGTATCAAAATAGATAATGAAGTTATTAATATTCCGGTTAGCATGGTTTCATAATCATAAGATTCTTCTGGTTTCTTCTTTAGACTTTTTACTATTCTTATGACTCCGTTAGCTAATAAACCAAAACCTAAAAATATTACAAGCCATTTAGTTGCGAACTCTGGATAGAAGAAACCGGAGCCAATATAGATTATTAGTCCAAGACCAACACCTATATTGATTAAGCGGGATGATTTTTTGACACCTTTGGCTGTCAATCCACTTATGAGCCTTTCTGCCCCAAGCATTATGAGGCCTATCCCAGCCAAGAAAAGCCAAATATATGCTCCTGCTGTGGTGGTCGTTCCATAAAAAACAACTACAGCTGAAAGGATCAAACAAATCGACCCTACAATAATCTGAAAAATCCAAAACAATGATTGTCTTCGTGAAGGTGTTGGTCGCTTCATTTAGAAGGGGAGTACTATGCATCATAAATAGTTTTAGAAGAGCATGATTTCCCATCCTGATGTGCTCATTAATCAGCAGGCAAATTATCTTACATCCCTCAAAATTGGTTTCAGCATATAGCCACTAATTTGTATTTTTACCTTATCTCCGCTTTCACTAACTATTGTACCTTGGTCGTCAGATTCTCATGGGCGAATCTATAATCAGCTTGAGCATACGAAGCAATAAAAAAGTCAATTTCATGTATTTTTAGCCCTCAAGCGACTACGGATGGTGTTAAACACGATACTTATAATCCTTGGGCAAAATACGGCTAGGTAAAACGCTCATCAATACTGCCTTTGCATCAATTCTGGAAACAGATAAATCAGGAGGTTGCGATTTCTGTTAGCTACTAAAGTTTTTTATTTATAAAACTTTATATTTCAATCAATCTATTACTATCAACTAGTATTATGAAGTATTTGAATAAGTGTGCATTTAATGCATTTCATATCCAACAACGGTCTATTTCTAACTCTAACATTCCACTGTCTAGGTTCAACCTTGACTCTTTAAGGGGGGATCTGATTTGAGTATTGATAAATCACCTGGCTGGGTGCGAATGGCCCAGATCGGTTTAGGAGCAGTAATCTTAATCCTGTCTATTTTGGTATTAATAAACCCAGTTTTAGGTGGAGTCTCTGTAGTCTTTATCCTTGCACTTTTATTATTTGTTGCGGGAATCGAGAAGGTTGTCTCAGGTATTATTGGGTGGGGAAGGGCGCGCCTAGCAAGTATAGGTTTGGGAATCATCGTAATCATCATTGCCTTATTAGCAATGATATATCCCCAAGGAGCGACTGCTATCATAGTAATATTGCTTGGTATCGCATTGTTAGTTGATGGTATATCAAGATTAATACACTCATTCCAGGGTAAGAGAGCAGGAGGAAGATCAAGTTGGTTTGGCATTGGAGTAGGTGTTTTGGAAATAATCTTTGCAATCGCAGTAATTGTTTATCCAAATATAGGGATCGCCCTCGCAGGTATTTTAATAGGTATAGCTTTACTTATTACAAGTATACAAATAATCGCTACGGGACTTAGGGGTCATCCCAGAAGGAGAGATCCGCTGACGTAGTAGCAAATTAAATTTTTCCACAGTCCTGATTTTTCTTTAATTTTATTTTTTTCTGAGTTATAATCTGAGATAGATAGATACATTATAGTCAACCTCCTTATAATTGCCTGATAACTACGGAAAATAGTATGCTTGAGGTAGTCAAACTTTCATTCTTCTTCTCTGTTTATATCATATCTTGTTAAATTTTAATTTATATTCCAATAAATTCAGCTATTTCTTGTAAGTAAAAAATTCTGACTAAAAAACTAGCGGTTATTGCTGAATAAACGAGTGTTTGGAGTGGCGATTAAATTATCTGTTTATTTCAATATTAGATGCGAAGTTTAGTAGTTTTAAGGATAGGGGATGCAATAAAATCAAGTATTTGTTAAAGGAGGATTCGTAGTAGAATAATTGGCTAAGTAACAAGAAACGAAGCTGCTGGTTAAATGTAAATAGACTACAATGCCTATGAAAGTGAGACTATATTTAATTCGTACCAAAATATATTCACATTTTGATGATGGAATACAAGCGTAGATTTCGACATACAATTATAAAAAAGGATCATCTCAATCGATACAAAGTATCTGTAGACTGAGCACTGGGCATATTATTATTACAGGAATCTTTCGATCTTTTCTGTTTTAATAGGCTCTTTTTGCATAGTATTGCCGTCTAAATTCTAAATCAAATTCGTCTGATTTTTTGAGTACATAAGAGCAGATAAGATACCAGGATCAGTAATATTTTTTTATTGCTGATTTTACCTGTATGTGTGGTGGATCCTTTAGAAGGAAGCGTAGGGGAGTTTATAACACATCTTTTGGAGTATATTGTTGTTGCACTAGAGGTGATTATTGCAATATTTATTGTAGTGATTGTTTCTCGAACTCTATTTGATCTTATAAGAACATATGTAATAGGGTTTGTAAAGAAGAATACGCAGGAACAAGAACAGCATCAATTGTATAACCAGCAAATAGTAACACGCATGTTAAGGGGGTTGTTATATTCACTTGATTTCTTAATAGCAGTAGATATATTAAAGACCATAATGACTCCCTCACAAACAGAGCTATTGTACTTTATAGTTATAGTGGTTATAAGAATAATGCTAAGCTGGGCAATGTCAAAAGAATTAGAAAAAAAATAATCCCCCAAGTACAACTGCTTTTTTGCATCTCATATATGCTAACTTATTCTAACAAGTAGGCAAGAGTGAACGCAACTGTGGCCATTTGGCAGCTGCTTGATTTGAAACAAAAGCAAGTCAGAAAAATCCTTTTCAAATTTTTGGACTAAAATATCATTTGATCAGTATCAAAAATTAATCATAATTTAAGTTTCAAAAAGAAGGAAAATTCAAAGATTATTGGTAGGTACTATCTACCTAAAATAGTATCTAATTTATATACCTGATTAAAATACCATGATAAATATAAAAAGGTGTAAAGAAAATTATTTTCTTAATACATTCTAGATTGGACTAAACAAAAATTATTGATGAAATAAAATATAGAAGTTGATCTGTAGTTGTATATAGCCTTACATCTGTGATAATAACTGCATCTTCATTTTGGAAAACTCTTCGTCGGTCAGCACACCTTGTTGATGAAGCTGTCCAAGTTTCTGAAGTTTTGCAGTAACATCCTCTTGTCCAGAATTGGATGATTGTGTATTTTGGCTTTGTTGTGACATTTGTGCATTTTGTGCTCTAAGTCTATCGATTTCAGCCTGTTGTGCTTGTGCTTGTTGTTGTGCTAACTGTTGCTGCTGCTGCATTGCATAATCAGCTTGTTGTTGTTGTTGTTGCATCGCTGCGTTGTTTCTGCTACTAGATACTGCTCTTCCAACTGCAAAAGCTGCCCATCTTCCTCTCATTACTTTATTATCGTGTCTGTAATTAAAAAAGTTATCTGCATATCTTAATATCGTTC
The DNA here is from genome assembly GCA_035279165.1 of Candidatus Nitrosocosmicus sp. Classification (GTDB taxonomy): domain Archaea; phylum Thermoproteota; class Nitrososphaeria; order Nitrososphaerales; family Nitrososphaeraceae; genus Nitrosocosmicus. The sequence continues at coordinate 13,901 of DATEIH010000217.1, forward strand.
ATTTGGTAATACTTTGTTGAAACATTTCAAATATCAATAAATTTGAAGATTCTTTATCTGATTTAATATCCTTATTCTCCTGAATCTTGGAACACCATACATGTGCTAAAAGAATTTGTAAGTACGACATAGCGTTGTTTTTTTTTGCTTGAGAAATTAATGAAAATTAAAGGTGGATTATACCTCAGGTATTAGATAAATCCCCAATCTTTAAGTATTGCAGTATTTTATCAGATTTTGAATCTGATTATTTATTGCTTCAGTCTTTTATACATGTCTCCTGTCGTGAACCCAAACTGCAATTCCAATTATTATGGCCAATAAACCATTAATCAAAAGTACTATACCAGAGATAATGGCAAAGAATACTATTCCTGCATCAATCATTAATTTTTCTCTTGCTTTTTGAGTAGTATCATTTTCAGGTTCATCAGCTGTATTCATGAAAACATTAAACCTGTCTGTAACTTTGTCAACTAATTTATCACTAACTTTGACTGCTATTCCTTTGGCAGATATATCGGGAAAGTTCTCGATCATTAAAATAACCTTGTAAGCCGATAATCCAAATATAATTATGCTCACTACGAGAATAATTATACCTACTAACAATATTGTATTGCCGCGTTGCATTTACAATAGTTAGCAAAAGTTGTTAATAAACAAATACAATGAAGAGATTAGTAAAGTCGTAAATCCAACTTCTTGGTTTATAATAAAATCAAATTTGTAATCTGAATAGAAGAATTATGAATCAAGGTTATTGAAAATTAAAAGTCAAAAATTAGGATCCTAGATTTAGCGAAAGATACAAATCTAATTTAGTTACAATGTGATATTGGATTATCTCCAACACCATATCATTCGCTAAATTCTTGTTATTTATCCAGTTGAATTTTGTCTTAATTCATTGAATTTTTGTACGAGTGCAGGGAGGTCACCAGCATATTTTTCCTTCAATCCTTGGGTTGTGTTTGCAATGCCAGCTTGTTCAAGGGCTTGATTTAATGCATCTGATACAGCTGGAATAACTTTGGCTGCAACTACTTTCTGTAACTCTTGGGAAATATCCACGTTGTTTGGTATGGTTAATGCTGTTGTGTTAATACCATTTTGGCTAACTATTTCTTTAAATTTTGCAACGATTTGATCCATTTTATCAGTAGGTTCTGGAGCTGCAGTTGAGTTAACCCCTTGGGCTGACACTTTATTAACAAATAATCCGTCACCACTCATTAGGACCATTGAAACTGCAAAAACAAATATACCAAGAGCAATTCCGATTCCTTCTTTTTTATAAATCATTTTCATGATTTGACTTACAGAAACAAGTATAAAGGTTTAATTCTTGTCCTAATGAATTATTCAAAAAATGCTTTTGTCTAAAACACCAATCCAAAAAATGCCCAGTCAATTGATGAACAACAAGTTTTAATTAATGAAATATGTAATTCTAAAAACTGTTTTTTATGAAAAGTTGTTATAAACAGTCAAATGTAACTAGCATGCGAAGCTTGAGACCGACTTTCATCTTTATATATTAGATCTTTTTAATAAACCGTGATGTTATCTCTAAAATTATCTGTCGTTTTTTCATCATTGATTGTGTTATTGGGCTCCGTATTTGTCTCTAGTGCCTACAGCCAGGTCACTGACTCAAGCGGTATAATTGTTGGGCGAGAAGGAAGTGTCTTTGGATTGGTTGATATCGATTCTGATGGTCATAAATTAGACATTGCTGGGGTGGCAAATTATATCCCACCAGCTGACAAAGTTTTTGAAGTTTGGCTATATGATGGGAACTACCGTGCATCTGGTTACCCATTAAGTGTAGGAATGATTAAAGATGATGGGTCTTTTAGCATGAAATCTACTCAGGTTTCTGCATACACATATACTGATTTATTTGTGACCCTAGAACCAAAAGACGATAAGGATCCAAAGCCTGCATATTCTAACCAAGTAGGTATTTACGTCTTACCACCACCCTTCGGCCAATAATTTTTTTTAATTTTTTTCTCAATAAATAATTTATTACAGGTTGTTAAGCTCATCGACTCATTTTGAATTTAGAAAATAACCCTCTTTAGAGCTATTGGTAAATATAAAATATCTTCATCTTGGGTGGAAATAAATACTCGAAACAAGTTCACGTATTGCCTAGTGTACCATAACAATAAACTGAGTATCTTTTTAGCAAATTTTTC
>DATEIH010000218.1:0-5419 GCA_035279165.1 Candidatus Nitrosocosmicus sp.
AATCTTCTTAATACCTTTGGCTTCAGTAATTCTGGATGTTCTTTTAAGTAGCCAATTTTCTGTAAAATATCTGCCTTGTCTTTTGGAAGTGTACCACCAATAGAATAGACATTAGATGCATGGTTTGCCCTAAAAATTACATTACTATTCAGATTTATGCCTTTAACCAGAATGTTCAATTCATCCAATACATCTAGGTCATCAAGTGGGATGAATGTTTCTTTGAACTTTGTATAAAACTCCCTCTCAATGTCAGGTTCCATATAGAGAGTTAATGCTCCGACATAATTCGGCTCTATCTTACTTATTATTTTGGACGTATCTTCTGCGTGCACTTTAGAATAGCTCTTACCCCCTAGGCCTAGAATGATCATACACGAAAGAATGAATCCAGTGTCCTTTGCCTTTCTACAACTATCAACTATCATTTTGGATGTTGCACCTTTTGTTACTTTTTTTAGTACCGTGTCATTGCCACTCTCTATGCCTAAATAAACCATATCTAAACCGGCTTTCTTTAAGGATTCCAACTCATCAGACGATTTTTCCAATAAATTTTTGGGCATAGAGTAACTTGATACCCTTTCTAGGTTGTTGAATTTTTTTCGTATCTTTGAAAGAATACGAATTAATTTGGTTGTTTCCAAGTTCAGAGCGTCACCATCTGCAAGGAAGACCCGTTTAGTATCTGGATAATATTTGGCCATTAAACCAATTTCATTATCTATTTCCTCGATAGATCGTTCTGAGTAGTCCTTTGTTCTGTACATATTACAAAATGAGCATTTGTTGAATGAACATCCCAGTGTAACTTGAAAAATTAAAGATTGCGATTCAGATGGTGGACGATATAAAGGATAATCATAAACTAATTCCATTAGGTAAGATACGATAAACCACAATAAATAACTTGTTCGATCAAAATATTATACCAATTTTTTTCTTATTTGGAAGAAAGGAATATCAAAGATCCTACTTACCAAAACCATAATCTTATTCAAAAGCTAAAGTATTTATTTGAAAAAAGCCTCAATAGTAAATCCTAAGCTTGATCTGTGTCATAGCGGAATTGATCATCTTGCCCATGGATTATTAACGTATTCTTTCTCATGTTGATACAATAACAATCGTTTTATTTTATAAAAATATTTACAAATCAAAAAGGAAAATACAAAAAAGATTTAAGGATTGATTGATGCTTACTTATTTCCCTTGAACAAATTCATTAGCATTTCCAATGGATTGCTGCTATTACTGCTACTTGTTGCATTGTCTGCTGCTTGACTAGTTTCATTTGCTGCACCGCTCATAGCCTCTGTTGCGTTTTGGCCTGCTTGACCCATTTCACTTGCGGTGTTGTTTGCTGCTTGGCTTGCACCTTTTGATACATTACTTATTCCTTCACCAGCTTCATCCAATGCTCCACCTATACTATTTCCAATTTTTTCGCCTAGGGTTTGAGCATTTGCAGATGTGAAATAGTTTCCACCGCTACCAGCTATTAAGGAGATAATTCCTGCAAAAACGAATATCCCTAATGTATATTTAGTAAAATTCATTAGAAAGTATTAGTAGAGGGTTGTTTTTAAAATTTACATATAATAATTTTATATGAAAATTGATAAATCATATATTATATGTTATTCATATCGAATTTATTACTATATATTTGATATTAAGCTGATATTATTGAAATTAATACGCAGATAAATTAAATTTAAAAAAAGTTAATGTGGTTTTATCTCTACAGGAGCAAAAAATTGGATGACTATGCTAAGTATATAAAGCCCAACAAGAAATATTCCAACCCTTATACCAATGTATTTTTTAAACAAGGGAATCAATGCCACTACTGTTATTGAAGTAGCTAGCATCATCTGAAACCACAATAACTCGCTGTTAGGAATAGTAGTAAAGAACCCCCCATGATACATGGCAGCAAGGATTGCTACACCTAATAGAAGGGAATTATTAAGTATTTTGGACCCAAGGACATTTGCTATAGCGATTGCCGTACCGGCAGCTCCCTTCCTGGCCAATATCATCATAGAAATTTTTTCAGGCATTTCTCCAGCAATAGGGCTAATTATGACTGCCAATACAATGGTGGATACTCCAATATCTTCAGAAAAAGTTTGAAGAGACTGAATAAATGGTCCAGCGCCCACCAAAATACCAATGGTTCCTGCTATAAAAGCCAAAATAGCTTTTGTCATATCATTTTTGTTTGTTAGAATATGAGATGGAGTCGTAAGTGATTTACCTTCTAGGGTATTTACAACAACTGGTTCGCTGACCTTTTGTTCTCTCTTCATTTCTATAAAAGCTATTAGTACATAGGCTACAAACATTCCAACAAAAATAAATCCATCTATAAAATTATATCCATCAAGTAAGAGAATTGCACTAATTAGCGCAGACACCAATAGGAACACTTTATCGACTTTAAAAGTGCTCACATCAATTCTTTTAAGTGGCGCTTTTGATAATTTTGTAGTGGCAATTATCAACATTATTGCTAGACCAAGAGTCATCATCAAAATATTACTTCCAAGCCCTGCACCTATTGCAACTTCATAGAGGCCTACTGAAGCTGCATAAATGACAATTGCTATTTCTGGAAGGGTTGTTGCAACACTTAGCAAGGTTCTACCCACAAACTTGGCGCCAAACTTAACAGATAGATGTTCCGCACCGTATGATAGTATCCAGCTTGCAAAGATAAGCTCTCCCAGCCAAGCCAACATTAGTAGAAAATTCTCAATATTCAAAAACAGAAAAATTTATCTCAAAACAGCATATAAATTTAATATTTGACGTATATAATTTGATGACTAGAAAAGCAGTCTAGTACAGTAAAATCAAATTAAACAACACATTTAAGAATGATATGGATTTTGCAAGCAGCAACATCAATAAATACTATGAAATAAACGACTTAGTTTCTGTTATGAAAGATTCAATTAAGGTTACATTCAAAAAGATGGAACTGAAAGAAATTCAATCTGACAGTTTATTAGAAGTAGCAGAAAATAAAGTCTTACAAGCATTCAAGATTAGCCAAAAAGAAGTATTTATCGAAGATGCCGGGCTTTTCATACAAGCCCTAAATGATTTTCCGGGTGTTTATTCATCATATGTGAACAAAACAATAGGTAACTTAGGTATTCTAGACCTGCTAGCTAATAAAGTAAACAGAAACGCAAGTTTTAAATCAATAATTGCATTTCATGATGGTAGCAAAATCGAATCATTTGTAGGAGAAATAAAAGGCAAAATCTCATTCGAACCTACAAACGGAGGTTGGGGATTCGATCCGATTTTCGTACCAGATAATACAGGTTTAACATTTGGTCAAATGGATTTAAAAACAAAGAATAAGATATCACATAGAAAGATTGCTTTAGATAAATTTTTGAATTGGTATTCAAGCCAGAAGCTAAAATAAGTACAACTCCTTGACTAGTGGTAAGAATTAATATATCTTGAAATAAATCGAGATTTATTCTGCAATACAACAATTCTAGATACTATACTTTCATCCATTATACTGTAGTTTTCAAGATGAGCTTTTAATCCGCTGGAAAACGCCCTGACTTCATCCATCTCCAACATATTTGATTCTTCCAATCTATTTGTAGACATTCCGATATGCATATAAGATTTCAATTCAATAAAGTGTGGATTCCCTATTTCCACCAATTTAGCAAAATCCTTAAGAAAGATAGGATTATCATTGAAATTTCGAATCAAAGTAAAACGTAAGACTGTACGAGTGTTAACTTGAGACATAAAACTAAGGCTTTGAAGCCATCTCTCCCATGCATTTCTATGCTTTGGTCCATTTATTTTATAAAACATATTCTTGTTTGACGCATTAGTTGATAAGTAGATTTGAGTGGGTAATGCATTTTCATTGGCTAGTCTATACAACATTTCGGGTTCTTGGCCGTTAGTTACCAAAAATATAGACTTTGTGGCTTTCATCTTGGACAAGTATTTTATGAGCTCAGGTAATTTAGGATACATTGTTGGTTCCCCTGAAAGGGAAACTGCATAATGTTCTGGAAAAAGAGATTCATCCAATTTAGAGACATTAACTCCCGTTTTCCCATAATATCCAACGACCAATTTTCGTCGTTCCTCTAAAAGGTTTTGAACAATTATTTCCGGATCATCAACCAAATGAGCTGGCATTTCCATCGTGTCATAAAATTCGGTTGGTCTCCAACAATAAATGCAGCGATTCTCACAATTTAAAGCAGTAGGAGTCATTTCCATGCACCTATGAGTAGATATACCATAAAATTTGTGCTTATAACATGACCCACCATCAGAAAAAGACTTTTTTGTCCAATGGCATAATTCTACGGCTGAATGATTAAATACTCCATATTTGGCCTTTTTTAATTTTTGTTTAGCAGCAGGTGTAATTTGGATAAGATCAGTATCGGTATTGCTATGAGAATATATTTCACCAGAACAGCTCATCCCTTAAGTGGATGAATATAGAAATATAAGTTTTATACAGTAGCATAAGATCTCAGCTATTTTTGTTAGCTATGTAAAGTTAAAACAATTATATATTAATAATTAATATAAAATTTTGATTCAATTAGTGGCCTTCGTAGTATAGCCTGGTTAGTATAGGCGGCTGTGGATTTCACTTAGTTTCTTAAAGAATGCGGAAACCGCTTGAGGAGGGTTCAAATCCCTCCGAAGGCCCCTCATCTAATTACTAATTTTGCTAGGAAAATATTATTTTTGCTGTGGTGGAAGTTCAATTGGTAATCCACTATAAAGTAATGAACAAGGTTTTTCTAGCAGAGCCAGTATTCCTTTTGCAATAGCCGTATGCAATTCTGGTCAGAGTGTTCTATAAAAGATCAAATTAATGGATCTTTTGAAAACAATTCGAAAATAATTCATAATGTAGGAAAGAAAGAAGCTATTTGAATCTCTGCCTCAATCTTTTTTCGATTATGGTAGGTAGATTTACTATCCAGTCTCCTCCGCTATTTGTGTGCACAATTCCCTTGTAGAAAAAGGAACTGCCCTTAGTAGACAGGCTAACGAGAATAAGACCAGGAATTTGGCTATCAAAGCAGGAGTAACAAAATTCAAGGCTGCCCCTCAAACCCTGTTGAATATTATCTACAAATCCAAATATATATAGAATCAATCCATATGGAGTTTGATCCAATTGTTGTTACTGCAATAGTGGTTCTATTCTATTGGAAAAAGATTGTCGATGCGACAAGATATGCTAATGATATCACATTGGCACGATAATCCAGTAAATCTTGGTTGATTAACAACAAAATAGATGTGCAATCAATCAATCAATCAATCAATCAATCAATCAATCAATCAATCAATCAATCATAGACTTAAAATTCAGATATACTATCTTTGATAT
>DATEIH010000219.1:0-14240 GCA_035279165.1 Candidatus Nitrosocosmicus sp.
CAAATGCCTGAAATTCATGGATTTTATGATATTGTTTCTACACAGGTTAGCAAGATGAATAACAATAATTTGATCTTAACTATTAATCTGGATGATGATCCAAACAAAAATAAGAAATATGAAACAACATATGTTTGGTTAATAAGTCATATTGATCCAGTAAAGCACAAAAATCAGATATATACAATAATTATTCCTAACTTTGGAAGCGAATCTAATTTTAAGAATAAGGGTTGGTATTTAGCGATATATGATAATATCAATAACGAATATTCATTACCCTTATCTAGGATAGATAAAATGATGGATAACAAAGTAGAGATTATACTCGATCCAATTTTCATAGGAAATGTACTAGATTTTAATTATACTACTGCGGTTATGATTAGAGTAAATGATACGTTTCTAGATAAACGACCCGATTATCTAATTGACTCATCACCTGATGATAATATGTTTTGGTCAAATTGGTTTGTTTAAGAACGTATATCCGCTCAAAATGCCAAATCTGTTGCCAGTAGACCAATAATTAATCTTAATCTTAATTGAAACTCATATCGCTTATTGATTTATTTAATAAGCAAAGTGGGCTTGTTTTGATTCTTAACTCTTCAGAGGAAGGAAATCATGAAGTCATTATTGCTCCATTAATGATTCACATGGATGTTAACAAAGGAAAATATAATTTGATACACATATATATCATTTCATAAGCAAATCCATGTTAGAATTATTCATAGCCTAATAGTTAATAAAAGAATTGACTAGTTGGGACTGAAGAACTTTTTAGTCTCAACGTAGGCATTTCCTAATGCATCTGAAGTATCATTAAGTAGTGCTCCTGCTGACTTTGAACTTGTCAGTTTTTGAGCTGCATTGCTTAGGAATTGTCCAGCCTCATTGATAGCTCCCTTTATGGTATTAGATGCTTCTTGCTTTGCCGTAGCTGTAGTGGAGGCATTCGTAGTAGTAGCAGCTAGAGTGCTTGTTTGGTTTGCTGTTGAATTCGTCTGTGTCGGTGATGTTATTGCTGGTGTACTTGTAGCATTACTATTAGCAGCAGCAGCTGGAGTGCTTGTTTGGTTTGCTATATAATTTACCTGACCATACACTGAATTCAAAACTCCAGTTGTACTTATCAATATTGCCCCAAAAATAAACAATATTCCAAAAACTACATGTATTTCTTTTTTGCAGTTTATCTTACTCATAGATTTAGGATTTCAAATTCATACTTATATCCTTATCTTCTTTCATCTATTCTTACAATCGCATTTCATATAATCTAATTTTGCAGTCTTATTCTAGACTCATTCTATTGACAGCGATAAAATTACTAAATCTGGATAAAGGGTTAAACATGAGACAGTGATAAAGTACTGTTTTTGATTTCATCCTTTTATTTGAGATTATATAATTAATATAAAAATCCAAAATAAAGAAGTTAAACCTTACTTTTTTAAAGCCATACTTCATCTTTGATTTTATATCGAGTTTCTGCTTCTTCTTTTGTTACTTTAAACAATAATGTATGGCCGTCAAATCGTTCAACAAAATTCTTCGGAATTTTATAAGTAACTTTATCTATCAATCCAACTTTAGTTATGACATTGTCTAGATGAATTTCTTGTACTTCCCCCAGATCAGCATCATCCATACCTCTCGCTTCTTTTTTTAGGACCAGAGTCCAATCAATACTATCAAACGAAGACATATCAATTCTCTAATGTCAAAAGTTTTAGTCAGATTTACTAGTCATATCGTCTATTTGGTCAAGTAAGCTGCTAACTATGTCTAACTCAGATGCTGCTTCAACAATTTTTCCATCATTTAATGCGTCCTTTGCATCATTAACATGTTGTTGTACCTCGTCTAAACATATTGGGGGACAATAAGATATACTAGTCGATGCACTGGAGCTGGAAAAAGCATTTGTTACTATACTTGTACTTGATAATATGGCTGTAGTTATTATTGCTAGAAAGATATATGAATATTTATTCATTCTAAAATTAATGAAATTGGTCCATTTATACCTTAATCAGACTTCTATAAGATCAAAGGTCAAGATAATTGTTAAGTAAAACTTTGCGAATAAATTTAATTTGTAATTTAAGAATTAATAGTTTTAGTCACATAATTTTTCAAAAAGGACTAGAGTTTATTTTTTAATTATTTGTACTATAAATATGAATTTACATTTGTGATAAAACTTACACATTGCTTATTGATTTGTATAAGGATTTTTTCCATAGATAGAATAGAAAAAATTATTGTGTTTTATACCATCTATCACTATCTAAGAACTTCGACTACTTTTCTAGCTGCAAGAAAAGAAGAGGCAGGATTTTGACCAGTTATTATTTGTCCATCACTCACAACAAATGGTTTAAAATTCTCTGTTTTCTCAAATTGACCACCCAATTCTTTTAATTTATTTTCCAAGGAAAAAGGAACAGTCTTATCAAGTTTCACAAATTCTTCTTCATCATTAGTAAAACCTGTTATTCTCTTATTTTTTAAAATAGACTCACCATTCTTGTCTGTGGCTTGTATTAGTCCGGCCGGTCCATGACAAACTGCGGATATTATCTTATTGTTATTGTAAAACCTCTCCACCAATTTCTTCAAGTCTTTGTCCTGTGACAAGTCCCACATTGGACCATGACCGCCTGGCAAAAAAAGCGTATCATATTCATCAGGTGAAACTTCACTTAGAACTAAAGTATTTTCTAACTTCTCTTTAGCTTCTTGATCATTTTGAAGACGCTTAGTATATTCAGTTTGGTTTTCAATTAGTAAACTCTTTGGGTCAACAGGCGCTTTTCCACCTTTTGGAGATGCGATTGTGACATCATATTCATTATCTATAAATTCATAGTAGGGACTGGCGAATTCTTCAAGCCAGTATCCTGTTTTTTGTCCAGTATTCCCTAGTTTATCGTGAGAAGGTAATACAAAGAGAACTTTTTTCATGTCCTTAATTATATGACATACTATAAAACATGTCTAAAAATAGATTTTGTGTTTACTTCACACTATTCATTTATTACCATTAAAATGGATCAATAGTTTCCAAATTCCTCTCGTAAAAGGGCTTATAAAATAAGTAGCCAATCCTAGCTTAACCATAATTAGTAAATACAAACTAGAATAGATATTAAAGAAATATAAGAAATATAACAATATTAATTGAGATATGTCTCAAGGTGAATGGTTTACTACTTATCTACAGTATGAAAATTTAAGAGATTTACTAAATGTAATACTTCACACGTCGCAGTCTTTTATGGCTATAACACCAATGCTTTATTATATAAAATACAAAGAGAAAGAAATCTTATTTGTTCACACAGGAATAGTTGGAGGGGTAGTTGCTCACTATTATATATTGAAAGAAAAACCTACAACAAAGTTTATTGAATTAAATAAAATGACGTCAAATTACAAATTTACAGATACAATTGGGGACAATAGTCAGTCTATCTATATTCCCATTGTGAATTTAGTTAGTTCTACTTTGGCATTTCCAATAGGTGATCTTAGCATGTAAATTTACTCCACTAATTTCAAATTATTGACAGATATTATCTAGGATGTTTGCAATCAATGATTGTTCTATAAAGAAGTTGTATGTGCATTACTGCATCGACCAGTTAGATGCGATCATTTTTCTAATAATGATGCCTATTATTGGATCTTTTTTACTAACTATGGCTATCCTGTGTCATATTGGTCAAATTGGTTTTTAATTGAGATTATTATTGGGAATTTCCTAGTGTGTTATTTGCTGAATCTTCAGCCCCCGCAGTAGTGTTATTTCTTGGTGAGGTCAAATCTTCACTATCATTAGTATCAGTAAATGATAAATATTTGTTATCTGATGATCTGTTATCAAAAAAAACTCCAATGCCACTAGTAGCAAATACTTGCATTGAATACCCTGTCGCACTTAACACCAAAATAGCCAAGACTAGAATTTTGAGCATGATGTATTTAGCACATCAACCATTAAATAGTTCAATATTTTTAGCCGCTGACTATGGCATTAGATAGAGGGACTTTTCTACCACAAAATTTGTCGAAAAATCTATATCAATAAAAAAAAGCATGATTCTTGGGGTTATTTTAGATTGTCGCTTACAAACCTAATTTCTTATCCTTGGGCCGGAAACAGGTTTTCTGTTATATCTGGAATAACTCAAAGCACCAAAGCACTGCGCATATGACTATGGTTTTGATTATCTTTTGCAATATTCTTACTATATGATTTAAAATTGATATTTGCGAGACTGACAGTCACTCATTCATCCTTCACTTGCCCATTGGTAAAGTAAAGGAAAATGTGGCTCCTTTATCACCGTCATAATTGTTGTGAGCCCATATTTGTCCACCGTGAGCCTCAATAATATTTTTTGATATGTACAATCCTAGTCCAGTGCCTTGATTTGATTTTGTAGTAAACTTTGTAAACAATCTTGAAAGAATTTCTGAGTCTATTCCTGTTCCTCTGTCCGTGACTGATACTATGGCAATCATTATTTCATCATCATTTACACTATCACCAGGAGTGTTGAGTTTCTGAATTTTATTGATTTGATAGTTATTATCAAATGCACTTTTAGGAATTTTTTTGGCAGAAATGGTAATGGGTTTGTCCTGTGAAAACTTTATGGAATTGGCTATTAGATTTGTTAATACCTCAAAAATTCTTATTTTGTCAGCAAAAACAGTTATGGGGTCTTCAGAAGGAATGAAGTCTATAATAATATTTTTTTCCATGTTATTTCGTAAAGAATTAAACTTGTTTCTACTATGAATATCTTTTATCACATTCTTTATTTTTTCATTCAAATTAAAATATTCTCTGTGGAGCTCTAATTTCTGACTTTCAATTCTTGATACATCTAAGATATTATTAACAAGTTTCTCAAGTCTTTGTGAATTTCGATATGTTGAAACAAGGCTGGATCTAAATTCATGCAGCATTTCCTTGTCTCTAGCCAAATTCATGAATTCATCATTAAAAGTGCTTTGGTTTTCTGCCTCTGATCCTTCAAAAACAGACGGTAGATAAGTCATTTCAATTAATTCTAAATTTCCCGATATTGCTTGGGATGGCGTTCTTAACTCGTGGGCAGCTACATTGATAAATTCTTTTTGCATCTTATCATGGAGTTTGAGGTCTTCGTTTGCGCTTTTTAATTTATCTACTGTTTCTTTTAATTGAACTGTCCGTCGGGCAACTCGTTTTACCAGTATATTGTTCCATCGTAGTAACATGATTGCTACAACTGCTGCTATTATAGCAATTACTGCGATGATTAAGAAATTGGTAAGCTGTTGATTATCAATTAATGATGCAACGTTGCCTGCTAATGTATGTGGAATTGTAATAAATATGGTGCCGATATTATTGTTGAAGTGGCCATTTTCATTGAATTTGAGACCTGCAACTCCATCATAAGCTATTGTTGTGCTTGTATTACCAAAGTGAAATTCACTTAATCCATTTTCTGAATTAAGAGCTTTGCTTATTATGCTATTAAACTCTGCTGATTTATCCTTCAGGATTGATTCCAAGTACGATTGAAATTCATTTTCAAAGAAATTTCTACCAATGAAGGTCTGATTCTGTGTATATATTATAGTGCCGTTTCTATCTACAAATGCTATATCGCCATTGAATTTGGGGTGTACCTGGCCTTCAAGATAATTACCTAGTGTTTTTGCTGCAATTGATGCAACTATTGTACCTTTAAAGGAAGTCAAATTATTATTGAATTGTGATTCTGACGATCCTGTTTGATTAATTTCGAGAATGGGAAATGAAATAAACATTCTGGGCACGTTATCATTAGAGTCTATAACAGTACTAATGTATGGGATTTCACTCTGTTTTGGAACTCGGAAATACTCTCTGTGACTTAGGTCGATGTCTCTGTAGTTTGCATTTTGTTCTTTTTCAATTCCTGTGAAGGTTTTTAATCTTCCATTGCTATCCAAGTAGTAATAACCATCCGTGAGGTTACTTGTGGACTCTTGTCCATAATCTAGCAAGGTTTGAATTTTAGATATGTTTCCATCGGTGGTTGAAGGGGAATTAGCAATTATCAATAAATTGGAAGTTATAGCAGAAATTGCGTTTGATAAACTATTAGAAATACTATAGGCTTCTATCTCTGTATTTGTTTGCAATTCATTTATAGCAAGTTCTTGAATTTGATTTGCTGTTTGTGTAAAATAGTTGTAAGAAAATATAGCTAATATGATTGAAGATGCAAATACTATGGGTAAAACGATAGTACTTTTATTGTATTCCACTGATCGCAATATTTTAACAAGGTTTATTATGTTTTAGTTATTATTGGTCAATTAATTTCGTACATATTGATACATCAGCCATATAATAATAGCGAGAATTAAGACAATCCAAATGACTCATCATAATAAATTTTGAAATCCAGTATAGCAAGAAGTATAATGACAGTTAGAATTGTCTTTTCCAAAATCTTCATCTCATTTTTTTTATATCAATTTCTACATCTGAAAATGACTTATATTCTATCCATATATAGAAAAACAGCAGTGATCATAATATTTCGAACCACAAGTCCCCTTGGAGTTTATATAGGACTCTTCGTAATTCTGATGAGTAGTTTAATATATTTTACAGATAGTATTTACGGTTTATCCGTATCTACTATAGTCCTTGGACAAGAAGTATCCACCACTAACAACAATAGTACTAGTTTAATCAATCAGGGAAAGTATCTAAATAATATTGGAAACTATACCGAAGCTATAGAATATTTCGACAAGGTTTTATCATCAGAACCTAATAATACAGAGGCATTACATGGTAAAGGTTTGACTATTGATAATCTGGGTAACCATACAAAAGCCGTTGATATCTACGATGAAATCTTGACCATTGATCCTAATAATATGGATGCACTGGCAAGCAAAGGGGTAATTTTGTTTAATACGGGTAACCATTCAGAGGCCATGAAAAATTTTAAAAAAGTATTGACATTGAATCCTAACACAAGTAATCGTTCCATGTTTGATAAGGGTGTGTCTTACTATGGATTAAAAAACTATCAAAATGCAATAAATTATTTTGAAAAAGCCCTGAAAACTGATCCAAACAACACCCTGACATTGAATAACCTTGGTTTTGCCTTGGATATTTCTGGTCACCATACAGAGGCCATAAAATACTTCGACCTTGCTACTTTGATTAATCCTAACAATGCCAATGCCTATTATGGAAAAGCTTTGGCCGAAGATCATCTTGGTAACCAAAGTAAAGCATTAATGCTAATGGATAAGGCTCTTTCTTTAAATCCTAACAATACTTTTGCATTAACTGGTAAGGCAGACTATTTGTATAAACTACGAAACTTTACCGCTGCTATGATATACGCTGACAAGACACTCATGATCGATCCTATTAATACTAATGCTTTAATCGTAAAAGGATTTGCACTAGGTATTTCTGGTAACCATACAGAGGCCATGAAATACTTCAATCAAGCTCTTGAAAATGATCCAGAAAATACTAATGTGTTATCTGGCAAAGGAGTTATCCTAAATGAATTGGGTAACCATACAGAGGCCATGAAAAATTTTAAGAATCGACACCAATAAATTGTATCAATAGATGGTTAACAAAGCGCACATGCTTCTGCATTTTGGTAAAGCAATCCTATTTTGAGAGATGTTTTTAGATACAATTAGTAATAAATACCATTTTTCATTTGAGCTTATTAATATTGTATCATAGTTCCCATCACTATTAATTTTTCATTTATAGAGACGACTGCAAGATCCTATAAAATAAATTCTATAGCGCATTTTGGCCTATTATTCTTCTGAATTACATTGAGTTAGCTAGTTAGTAACGTTAAGAATATAAGCACAGCAAGCACTAAAGATTATGGATAAAATTTCAAATTCTCATGATGAGTCAGGAGCTCTTCATAACGTAGAAAATTTTGTGTTAGATAAATTATTATCCCAACGTGCCACAGTAGATGACCACCCAATTAATATTAGAGAATTGACGGAATCTTTAGATAATACGATGGCTCCTCTATTCGATCAAGCCATAGAGGACTTGATTGCACAGAGCCTGATCCATTGTGAAGATGGTGAAAACTTTCAAATTACTTATGATGGGATCAATGAACTCGAAAACCGGAAGAGAGAAGCGACACCACTTTAGCTGAAGAAGCAAATTACATAAATAAACACAAAGTTTTACTTAGTATTCATGGGAATTGAAAAATAAGATCTTAATAGATTCAGATAGTGGTAATACATTCAAAAAATTAGAATAATTCTAAAGTAGAACAGACGAAGATGACGACTTCAACTTTTATTGCCGCTTCAACAGTGTTAACCGTATCTACAATAATTAATTTCCTGCAAAATTTATAATTATTTATTAACTCATTAATACCGGAATAAGTATAAGATATCCTACCATGCGTAACCCCAGTATGACAAGTCCGATCGACAGCATATACATATCAAAGTGTTTAGGAGTAAAAGTGTTACTTTCTATTGATTTGTACGTGTAGATATAATTTCTCAATGCAAAAATTGCAAAGATAATTCCAAGGATCACCATACTTATACCTATGATTGAAGAATAATGTGTTGAAGTTTCAAAGGAAGTGGCAAGATTAGTTGCACTAATAGAAGGATCTCCAACTGTAGAAATAGGGAATAGAAATAACCCAAATTTGGCAACGACAAAGCCTAGGCCAATGAGAGCAACACAGGTCCTTAGCCAAGCGAGAAAGGTTCTTTGGTTGGCTAGATGTTGCTGCGAGTGAGAATTATCACTGAAGTCCGTTATTCATCCGTCGATTTGTTCAAAGCATAGGTTTGTAGTTTCATTTATGATTTTTACATTTTTCTTATTTTATCAATCAAATCAAGAACATCGCATTCAACTTCTGTTGTTATATATAATAAATGATCATCGTCTAGTGGCATTGTAATTCTTTTTATCTTCTCGTATTCAGCCAAAACGTACTTTCCCTTACCTATTTTTGGTGCCAATTTACTTCTAGTCTTCCATGCGTTAATGGCTAACTGAAGAGACTTCTGACTTTCTTCCTTTGATAACAAATTGGTAGCACCGGGTTGATGTTCTGAAAATACTATGCTTTCATTTCGAGTGTCAAATATTGTTACAAATCGTATTGATGAATCTCGATCCAAGATACTTCTTCCGATATTTCCATATTTTCCAAACCCCATATCATTAATAACAAAGTACGTTGTTATAAATATTCGATAAAATTGTTACAAATGAATGCATTATTACAAATTTTATTATTTTGTGGAGTTTAGATAGTTGTGAACCATGACTATATAGTAGTTGAATATATTTTTCTTTTGAAATTTCAACATGGGCGACAAATGAATAGAAGTACTTTCTGACTTAAAGCGAATAGAATTGAACATTAATCCCAGAGCAAGCGAATGATGCTTTAGAAATATTTGATTAGTTGAAACTTGAAGTGACTTGATACAATTTACATGGGCGGGGAAAATCAAGACAGATGATAAAAGCAAGAAAGTCTTGGAATATTTACTGAAAAAAAATATTAAAATGAATAATATTAAGATGTTAGTGATTTTTCTGCTTCATCTAATACTTTATTGGTTGCATTGACGGTTTGTTTGATTTCTTCTATTGATGCATTGTTATCTATTTGTGAGCCTAATTGTTCTCTTAACAGCTCTTCTCCTTCCTCTGCTAATTCTTCACCTATTGGATCCTCTAAATATTCAAAATTGTCTAGATAAGCAGTAGTTGCTAATTCTTTAGCCTTCTCAGTATCATTTGCTGAATAGGCATCTATCGTTTGGTTAAGTAATGATCTAATATTTGAAACATAGTCTTGAGTGTTTCTTTCACTATTTGTTAATGATGTCATATTTTCCGAAGGATCAGCTTGAGTATTATTTGTCTGGGCAAATGATGATTTGAGGGAAGTATCATAAACTAGGGAAGATATGGCAGCTGCACTAAGAATCAAAATTATTTTTCTATATTGAATATGGGTAAACAAGTTAAAAGTATTAAAAATAGTAATATATTTAATTCAATCTTTGATTATCGAATTGGATAATGTAATTAGGAAAAAAGGGAGAAAAATCTTGTTTTTAAATCAAATGGTAGGGGATCGTATAATTATCCTACAATTAAGTTTGCTACTGGTTTCATGTTTGTGACACATACTGTTTTTCTATTAAATATTAGATTAGGGTTACCAATCAAGGTGTGAGCCGATAAAACTTCCATAGGAAATGATCAATAGGTAAAACATCAACTTTTGAAAAACCAGCTTCAATCGCATATTTCTTAAAGGTGGAAGTAGTCATTGCAGCTCCGGTAGCTACGGAATTTGTATGGTTAACAGATTGTGGAAGACAGAGCAACACACTAAAATTATAATATAATTTACCTGCAAAATCATTTTTTTCTTCTAATTTCTCTTTCATACTGACATCGCCTATCAAAATTGCTCCATTAACGGAAACGACATCTCTCATTTTTTTCAATGCATCAATGGGAAATGGCATATCATGTATTGACTCAAAAGTCATTACTAAATCATATTTTTCTTTAAAGTTTGCTTTTTCGATCAGCGACTGATGTAAATATATTCTATTTTCTAATCCTTCATTGTGAACATTTGTTTTAGCGTTATCTATTGATTGGGGATCTGCATCTATTGCATCTATTTTAGTCAAAGGAAAAGATTTAGCTAATGAAATACTGGCCCAGCCATCTCCACAACCTACATCAAGAACTCTGCCACCGTTTGATTTTAATTTATCAACCATGTCAGGCATAGATGAAATCCACTTTGTAACATCGTTTACAAACATGGGTCTATTTCCTTCGCCTTGTGCATATATCATATCAAGTCCATACAGATTGTATGGAACACCATTACCAGTTTTGAAAGCTTCAATTAACTTGTCCAATGCAGATGATAAGCTTGGAATCCAATAAACAAAGGGTATTGTATATGAAATATTGTTACGGTCGCATAATACTACGGCATGTTCATCAGATAAGGCGAATTTATTTGTAAATGAATCATGTTCTAAATATTCATTGACTGTCATACACTCTAACCATTCTCGTAAATATCGCCCAGAATAGCTAGTCTTTTTTGATAGTTCCTCAGAATCTATGGGGCCAGTTTCCTTAATTAAGTTGAAAAGGTCAAGCTTGTGACCGATATACAAAGTTAGACAACTTAAGGCAGAATTTGTATCGTTAATGATTCGTTCAGAAAGTTTGTCAATTTTTTCCTGATTCATTGAAAACCCTTCTCATTCATACTTAAAAGGTTTAAAATATTGAACCCATTTAAAATAAACTTAAATTGAAAAGTTAAGTGGATCGATTGAAAACAAACTATTCCGTTAATTTTCTTTGGTTACCAATCATAAAAGCACATTTATTTTTATTTCAGGTAAACTGAGGATGTTTCTATATTCCACTGTTTTTGGTGTCGATGTACGACCCACAAGGGTTTGCCAATTTTTGTTTATATTTAAAGATTGAATGTTAATAAATTATAGTCATCAGGACACATTCTCATAAGCATAATTGGTTGGGAGTTATTATTAGGCGAAACACTTGTTAAATCTTTGGATGGAATTTGTACAATGTTTATTTCATTTTGTTTGACAATTTCTTTATTAAAGTGTGAGAAAATTTAACAAATTTTATTCATGATTATCGACTTTGGTCTATTAAATTATGGAATTGATTAATATTTATCCCTCTATTTACATTGAACATGCAAGTTCCAATTATAGAGAAAGTATCAAACGAAGATGCAGAAATATATTGTGAACTTAGAGGTAATGGTACTACTCTTTTATTGATTCATGGTGCAATGGAAGATGCCGGTTTCTATTCTTCTACGGCTGATATTCTTTCTGATAAATTTAAGGTCCTGACATATGATAGACGATGTAACTCCCGAAGTTTGGGGGATCGGAGTGCTGATATGTTAGTGGCTCAACAGGCTCGGGATGCTGCTACTATCATTGAGACGATTGGAAATAGAAAAGCTATTGTAGTAGGTAGAAGTGGAGGTGCCATTAT
The DNA here is from genome assembly GCA_035279165.1 of Candidatus Nitrosocosmicus sp. Lineage (GTDB taxonomy): Archaea > Thermoproteota > Nitrososphaeria > Nitrososphaerales > Nitrososphaeraceae > Nitrosocosmicus. Next base: position 12,155 of record DATEIH010000219.1, read on the forward strand.
AGGCCTTGAACTTGCAGCAAGTAGACCTGAGCTAATTAACTCTTTAATAGTCCATGAACCACCTTTGGTTGAGCTTTTAGACGAACCCAAATCACAAAGATGGCGTTCTTTTGTCAAGGAAGTATATGATAAAAGTTTGAATGAAGGGTCAGAGATAGCTCAGATTCAATTTTTGAAATCTCTTATAAATGTGCCTGCTAGTCCTTATCCTACGGATCTCAATGAAAGACTCTCAGGTAATGTAGATTTCTTTTTCAAGCATGAATTTAGAGCATTCTTTGGATACATGCCTAAAATTGATGCCATTAAGAATAACAAAGTCAATATAGTAACAGCAACAGGAATTGAAAGTAATGATGCATATTATGTTAAAGCTACAAGGGCCTTAGCTGCTGAACTTGGATGCAGTAGCGTAGAATTCCCTGGTCATCACGATGTGTGTTTTTGGATGCCAAAAGAATTTGCCAACGCTATTCAAAGTACTCTAGCTAGGTACGGACATGTCCAAACAAGAGAATAATTAAGTCGTTTATACGCTACAATTTTAATATTCTAAATATTAGATATCATCAAAACTATAATGATTGATATAAGTTGATAATGGTTCTCACCGACGGAATTAAGTTCCTGTAATGGTAATAGGATTTCATTTCAATTTATAAATGTTCATTTTTGGATTAAATTTGATTAAGAACCGGTAGGTTTGGTAAGATAGATGAGGCTGCTGTTTGTAAACTATGTGGATATAAAATTAATTTAGGATAAAAGTTATCGTATTGATATACTTTTGTGCCTAAATTATGGTGATTAGCTAAATCATGACTAGAATGGAAAAAGATGAAGACAACGATATAAACAATAATAAAAATAGTAAAAATAATGACGAATCATATATCTCAGAGGAGGGAGACATCTACTTCTTTTATAGACCAAAAAAAAATTCCCCAGAAGTAAAAGCCATTGACGACATTAGGAGGTTTTTTATGGTTACCTCTTCTGAAAGGCGGCATGGCAACAAAAGTAACGATGGGGAAAAGCAAAAGCAATTTTATAGATTGTTTGTAATAGGTAAGAAAGCACTGCCTGAAATACGAAAGAGTGAGGCAAGAGCATCCGAACGGTACTGGGCACGTGTTGGGGGAATATTTGAGGAGTTAAATGACCTTACTTCTGAATTATATTCAGATGAGTTTAGAAAAGGAGATGCTGCAAGACCGGTTGGAGCAGGTAAGTATGTTATTGTAAAACATCAAAATCATGCCGAAATTGCCTATGTCTTAGAAACACCAAATGAACCAGGAGAAGCTCAGGAGGAATTAGGAATAGAAAAGGAAGCAAGTTTCATAATATCTGTAATTAATCCTAAAAATCCTGCTCCACAAGGTTTTCCAAGTACTGAAGAGTCACCAAAGTATACTGACAAAATCCTAGAGAAGTTTGATGAAAAGGAGAACTTTGTATCCTTGGGCTCAGATACTAGCCTAATAGATTATCTCAACTCTCAGATTATTCTAATTGGAGCTAGAGAAGGAAAGGACGTAATTAAAAAAGATCTTGGAATTGATATTGATTACGATAAGACAAAGAAAGATTCAGATGTCATCAAAAAACTAAGACTCCAAAACAAGAATGTTCCTACCAAGCCATTGACTGAAGGAAAATTAGCATAACTATTATTTTTTTAGAAACAAATCTTTTATTGTGATAATAAAATAAAATACCAATATTATTTTTTTTGGGCGGAAATACCTTAACTAAAGTATCAGGTCGTAGCAAGGTTAGATAACATAGTGATAGCTTTGACGAAGACATATTATTAACAGACCACTTTTCCATCATGTAGTTTTCCAGATTTCCCTAATTTAGTAGTCAAATAAAGGAATTGTGATTGTGAAGAAGTAGAAGTAGGAGAAGAAGTGGCAGATAAATCAATATAATGTATCTAGTAGAGATTGAGATAGGTATATGCTAGCCTATGGACAATAGGCTTCCATCTTTGTAAAAAATAAGCAGCATCAATTAGGGTTTACATGTATTTCTGACGGTGCTGGTGGCATAACTATGAAAGAACTTTTTGGGGGTAACT
>DATEIH010000220.1:0-14456 GCA_035279165.1 Candidatus Nitrosocosmicus sp.
ACAATTTACAAGTATTTTATTGTTTATGCTTAGTCTTGATAAACCAATGAGTTTAAGGAGTCAGTCTAAATAAATTGCTATAGTCGTACAAGTGGGATATCTTGACAAGAGTACATGACAAATAATAGTAGAATAGAATGAGTATGAGTAAACTAATACCCACGTTGTTACCTGTCCTCACACTCACCTCAGACATTCAAGCCGAATCCGTGAATTAAACTTGTCATCAAACCAAAGACATGACTGTATTCAAGCATTTGTTTGACTTAGATCTTGCCAAATTAAGATTTAGTTGATCTTAATATTTATGCTATTGTCTCATTCTTAATAAATATTAAAAATGGTAATATTTCTTTTACATTTTATCATGATAGGTGATATTCCGTCATCACTTCTTCCAACAAAGTTATGCATAGGCAATTATCTCGTCATTAACTTTATATTTTCGATATTAGCTAAAGTAGATTTAGGTCATTTAGGTTATCAGTATATTAGATTTATTATACATCTATATTAAATGTCGTTACAAGTCGCAGAAATTAAACAAATTCCAATTAAATTACATTTTTCACTAATCTTAGTATTTTTTTTAATTACGTGGACTCTGGCAATCGGTTTTATGCCACAATATGTACCTGGTTTGAACCAGCTACAATATTGGATCATGGGTGTAACAGGGTCTATTATGCTATTTTTATCTGTATTAATACATGAGTTATCCCATTCAATAGTAGCAAGATCATATGGAATCCAAGTGAAACAAATAATGTTGTTTATTTTTGGTGGAGTTTCGTATATAGAGGAAGAACCCAAAGACTTTAAAAAAGAGTTTAAGATGGCAATAGCAGGTCCTCTCCTAAGTTTAGCTCTCTCAGCTTTTTTTGCCGTCTTTTGGTGGATCACTGGCGTTATAATCACACAATCGTCATCATCACAAACTGACGATATTTTTACAACAATACTAACCATAATAAATGCAATATTTTACTATTCATCTATATTAAATCTAATATTAGGAATTTTTAATTTGATTCCAGCTTTTCCAATGGATGGTGGAAGAATTTTAAGATCACTCCTTTATAGCAGAAACAAGAACTACGACAAATCTACACGAATTGCAGTAAGAATCGGTGTAATAATGTCATATGTATTTTTTGGTTTTGGAATATTAACAATACTATCTGGATCATTTGTTAGTGGACTTTGGATTATTTTGATCGGCTGGTTTTTGCAAAACGGAGCACAATCCTACATGTATCAATATGACATTATGAAGATTCTATCCAATTTAAGATTAGGCGAATTAATGAAAACAAATATAATCTCTGTTCCTGAAAATATGACGGTCAATACCATTTTGAAGAATTATTTTAATATTTATATGAAAAGTTCCTTTCCTGTGACAAAATTAGACTATGAAATCGTAGGCATAGTCACTCTTAAAAGCTGTTTAAATGTCCCAGAATTAGAAAGAGATACTATAATTGTGAAGGATATTATGTCTCCAAAAAGTAAAATAAAGTTACTAAATGTAAATGATACGGCTGATAAGGCCCTATTTATTATGATCAAAGAAACACAGGATAAAATCTTTGTATGTAATGATTTTGATATAATAGAAGGCGTCATCAGTAAAACGGACTTAATTGAAGCAATGGATGAAAGAAAATCCTTTATCACTACCCGAAATAAAGACATCTGAACCAAAAACTGTTAGTGTCATTTGGAATAAGATCTATTTTATTTATATGGATACATGGAATGAAAATTTTATGTTCTATTTTTTTCTTATGATAGGAGTATAAAAGAATAAAAGGTAATTACATAACTAATTTATTAAATTGAGTCTGTTCTAATGGTAAAAACACGGCAGAAACCGTAGGACCAGTTCCTTTGATATTCACCACCTAGAGATATCAGAGAATATTCAATTCAAATTCGTTACAAATACTTATTTCTAGATTGCGTAATGTTTAACCTTAACTTATGTGAATATCCTCATGATTTCTATGAACTCACTACCGTTTATGGTAAATATTGGTCAGACAATGAAGTAGCATTGTAATAAAATTGCGAGTTTTAATAAATAAAAAGATAAATGACTTTACTTATGCCTACGTTTATTTACCTTACCTTGTTGAAAGTCTAAACTATTATCTGACTATTCTGCTCAATTGAGTATCGCTGAGATATAGGAGTCGGAATCCAGATTTTCATCGCTGCCGGGTTACCCACCTTTATTATTAGTATTCTCGAACTTGGATGTTAATATTACTATCAGATCTGTATTCTCTTTTTAATGAACAGCAGAAGGGAGACAGCAAAATAAGAGATCAAAAGTTATCATATATGTCATGCTTTGGAATGAAGATAAAAAAACTTTTATCGCATTAATTCTGAATAAATATGTTTACTGATTATAATATGTATGAGTGAGCATTGTACTATTAAAGACCTATGTTGAACTAATCTGCAGGCACTAAAAAACGGAAAAAGGATATTAAAATAGCCATCATGCAAGAAACAAAAGTAAATGATCGGTTAATAGATTCAACAGACTTTTTTGCTCATTTGTTTTAAATTCTTTTAACAGATAAAATTTTTAATAATTTCCTATAGTATAGTATCAAATTCTTTAAATAATTGAAAGAAAATCCACTCTGTTTCTTTATTTGTTTCGTGAATATGATGGATGATGATTAAGGATTGGACTTCTTGATTTGCCCGGCGATATTTTAGAAAGTATCAAAAGATCGGAGTTAAGTCCGAGTACTGCAGTAGAGTTATTTCGGGTAAAAGATCCGATAAAACAATCTCATTTAGCAAAACTTGTCGCTCGTCAGCATTTGACGACAAAAAGTGTAAGAAGTATGGTAAATAATGACCTGGTATCAAATAATCAGCAAGTTACTGAAACACGAAGCCAACTACGAGCATTTGAAAAATCAATAGCAGTATTAAGGGTATCTCTAAATAAAATAATGACCCTCATGGATGAGGAAAATAAGGATAATATATTAATCCAGGAACTACTCCTATATCAGAGAAACATGCTTCATAATCAAATCGGAATTCTCTTAAAGTGTAAAAATAATTATGAAAAGAGAATATTGCGGTACCGCAATCTCATTAAATGATATATTTAACTGAACATTACAGTTTTGCGAGAACCACGATCTGGAAACTAAGATGTATTTTAAAGATGTAATGGGCCAAATTTAGATTATTTCGTCGGATACTAACTTCACTCTGGGATCTTTTTCTATTTATTATACAATATTGAGTTCATTAGGTTAATCTTTTTCGTCTGTAAAAACTACATCATATAAATGACCATCTGCTTTTGACATAGACAATACTTCATTCTTTTGAATTATGGCTTCTGGATTATCAAGTCTATTATCAAAGGCCTCTTTGCCCTTATACTGGACGTAATTTATTACCTTTTTTCCATCTTTGCTCTTAAGAATACTAGCCGAAATGAATCCATCTTGTAAATGCCAAATTTGATTGGTGGTTTTAATAAGTGCATCTATCAATTGCTGTTGTTTTGATGACTCGACAGAAAACACGTTAATTAGAGTGATAATATCTTTGTCCACCTTTATGGTATTAGTAGGAGTCTTATTATTCATTGATATGCATTTGAGATCACAGAAAATAGGATAAAAACATGATCATTCTCTTTCTTAAGTCTTGGAGTTACTAATATCTCCATATGAATATCTGTTATTTGATTTTATTAACAGCAACTTCTCAGCCAAAATCAAGAATCTTTTTATTTCAATTGCTTTAAGGTATTTTTAATTTGGTCCGCATAATCGTTAATGTAACGTTTTTCAAAAAACAAGAATTTACCAAGTATCTTATTTTATGTGTAATGGTCATATCCTTGATAATCAGCATGTCCTCGATTTCTTTGTCATTTCCTCAAGGTATTGACCCATTAGATACTACTATTGTTTCTAATTCAAAACCTAACATTGTTATTCTCAATGTAACAAAAATCACGTTAGAAGATAGTGCAACAGGCCTAACTTCTATCACTGGGGCTATTCAAAACAACTCAACAGAAAACGTGGAAAATATGAAAGTTAACGTCACACTTTTTGGATAACAAAACAATAAGAGATACAAGCAGATTCGTATCTGGACCATTTACTGTTTACGAACCCAATTCTACAGAAGGATTCAGTTTTCTTATGAGTGTTGATGATTTTGATCATCACAGAGCAACAGCATATGCTGAGACTGTTTCCTAGTGAAGGCTTAGAATAAAAATACCATGGAACTGGCTCCTAATAACAATAACTTTACGATTGAATAATTAAATCCTAAATTGGATATGTGTGAAAATAAGCATTGCATTTGTATTTCATTATATTCCTTATCTTTATCTATGCCTAAATTCTAATTAAATTCAAGCATTATTCTATCTTTGATTGTTATAATCGCAATCGTTACTACTAGAACCGTAGGTCTTTGAAACTGTCCAATCGAAAGTCGATGAAAACGGAAAGAAGATACTAAACAAATAAGATTATCTTGCCTAATCTTTCTCTTTTTTATAAACTTTATCCAATTCATGATATTCTAGATTACATTACCAGACTCTTTTAGAAATATAATATAGTATACTACCTGCTTATTCCAAAATTGAACTGTTGATTGATGTCGTATTCACCTATCCTCTGAACAGTAATTTTAACCTCCCAGTTGCCAGTCTGACTTAAAAAAGCACCAATAGAGGAATAATTTCCTACTTTTGTCTTATTCATCGTATCAACTATTGGGCCCAAATTCTTGTCTGGATTATTAAATTCTAGAAAAACATTCCTAATATTGTCAACAGCCGTACCATTCACATAATAAGTAGTCAGGTTAAAGGTATTTTCACCGGTCTTAAAGGGTACAATATCGAATTTTAAGATCACATTGTCATCTGTTGTAATGTTTCTAGAATAAATGGAAGTAACATTGTTTGTCTGTAATGTCTGTGTTTTTTGTTGCAGTTTGTCACCATTAGTTTGATTCTGACTGGTGGTAGCATTGTCCTTGACTATCGAAAAGACATACGTTCCTTTAGTAATATGACCATCACTCTTTGATAACACTAGCCAAATCTAGTGTAAACACCCGGTATAACTTTTGATTTATCGAGACCAATTGAAACTGACTTGTCTAATTCAGAAACTTTCAAGTCATTGTTATCTATTCTTTCATTATTAGAATTTATGACTTTAAGATTGCTGGCTCTTGGTTCAGGATTTTCTGTAAACATTATACTTACCCTATCGGATAGTGTCTTAGCTGAATCAATTATCTCATTTGGTTTTGGCATATAACTAATAGGACTTGCATGGCCATGGACTGGTAAAATTGATAATGAACTAATTCCAAATAGAAACAATATAGTAATAGTAATAGCAAACGAAAAATTCATAGATACATTTAGGGCTTTTATTATATATAGTTCTTGAATATTAATTTTCTAATAAAAAGACACAGATGGATATTGATACTCAAAAATAGTGAGTTCTTTCACTATCAAAATTGATGCAACTATTTTTCTGATGATCGGATTTAAATAAGATTATAGACTATACAAACTAACATTGTTATAAAATAACTGTTACAAATCTAGCTGCAAGGTAGATTGGGTAATAAGGGCTGGTTTCAGTTGATAGTTAATTAGTAACATAAATGGAGAGACCTGGCCTTTATTACTTTTATTCACAAATATGAACCCTAATCAGAGTTTTATCCATGCATATAAGAATGCTTGAAGTTAATCAATTTTGAATGTTAGAATATTAAAATCCCTTGACCATATTATTAATCATATTTAATGAATATGGAAGACGCATAAATCAACACTTTTTAAGTTCTATTTTGAAGCTTCAAGATGGTAATAGTCAAACTATCCTAAGAAACCATCAACACTGTTCCTTATTTATCTTTATATATTATTCTGAGCACACATTCGACACTGCAGGTGAAATTAATTACCACTGCCAATTGCATCCTGCAATGACAGGTAAAGTAATAGTAACATAATTGTTACTCTATTTATTTTGTGATATGAATCTTTATCTTAATTTAAAATTTTAGATATCTTGTAATAATTTATCAGTTATTTGGTCTGAACCGGCTAATATTGAGAGCATTGCAATTTGGTAATTACAATCCATTGCAATCGTTTGCACCATTCTTATATTGTTGTTACTTTATCTTATTAATACACAAACAATCCAGGATTAACGAGAAGACAAGACATCTCTTATAGATAACGGTCTACTGTTGATCATAGTCCCTAGTGCGCTTCATCCATTAGGTAGACCGTTATCATTTATTAGCAGTATTGGTGGCTTGCATAATTACTATTTCTCTTCTCTAAATTAGAATAAAGAAGAATAATTAGTACCTTTACTTTTGCTTAAATATTGCAACGCTTATTGAAAACAATTATTCAATACAAGTTACAAGTGAATTTTACAATATTCTAATTCAAGACCAAAATATGTACCATTTCCATGCGGTGGTACTTTATTATTGTCAGTGTAGAAGTTCAAATGATGAATACGATCGAAAATGAAATACCATATGGTTAGAAGCAAGGACATACGTTTGCAAAGAGAGCGGAAAGAGTGTTTCATCACTTTATCGAATCTGATCATAGTCTATGCCTAGGAAAAGGAGAATTGATACTGGCTCAGATTCAATCCTGCGATAGACTACCGAAGTATATCAAGGATGATAAAGAGGTTTTGTTACGGAAAGATAAAATATCTAAGTTAAAGTTAGCATTGGACTTAATCTGATATTAGCTGCAAGACCGTAAATTGAGTTTTTATAAAATAAAGTATTTAGAATACCTTTTCTCCTCTCAAATCTTCCTGAACCAATCCGTTTGCAGATTTTAGAAATTTATATCTAATAGAACAGACTTCTATAGATTGCTCAGACTTTTATTCGGGGTGTGTTAAGAGTTGGGTATTTAAATGAGTTATTATTGATGGTCTCTATAACCAATTTCTAGCATGATTACAGTTATGTAATTCGGGATATTAAATAAACGATCATGAATGAGGAAATTATTCTGAAAACTCCATTCGTTGTCCTAAAGTTTAGAAATATCGATATTTTCATCTTAACAGTTTTTCCTGATTTAGAATCATATATTCAAAAACAAATATCTAAAGGAATTCAAAAGTCAGAGTTGGAATCAACAGTATATTTAGAATTAGAAAAGCAATTCAAGTTGTTTATTGTCGAATATTATTCAAAGGATCTAGGTGAATATATTGAAAAGGAAGCAATACATGCCGATAAGGAAGTTATGAAAGGAGTGCTGCTTTCGACGATTTCTATTACCCTGAACGTCAACGATTCCAATGGCCTTAAACTAACTGAGAGTGACTATTTACTTTCCCTTAGGAATATGATCGAGAATTTTAATTCGTAACTTTAGGACCAAATCCTCAATTAATGCAATTATAAACTATGAACTTCAGTGAATCATCTTGCAGAATTAACCAAAGTGTAAAGAGAAAATAAAGATTGAAACTCGTATGCAATTAATACGGTGCTTAAGCAACTACAACAATTATTATCTAAAATTTCCTATCCAAGACCATTAAGAATTCAAAGTTAAAATTGCATACATTTGTTTGCATATGAATGTTAGTGGGTTAAATACTAATATGAATAGAGAACTGTAAATGCCCATAGATCCGGAGTTTCCTAAAAATCATAAGGTTGTAGGTAAACATTCTACATCTGATGGCTCTTATTTTCATTTTATATGGGGACCCGGAAGGTCCGATGCAGAGTCGTCTACCAACAAAGAAGTTCAAGATGCATACAAAGCTAGGGGGGAAGAATATGTTCCGTTAGGTGTTCATGGAACATTTGTAGCAGTAGACTGGGATTCCTGTATTTCCGATGGTGCTTGTATTGAAGCCTGTCCTGTTCAGGTGTATCAATGGTATCGATCTGAACAAGATGTTCCTGCTATTGAAATGGTAAATGCGGTAAGTGAAGGTATAGGAGATGATCATAATAGAGAGGGAAGAAAAGACTACACAGATAAACCAGATCCAATTAGGGAAAGTGCGTGTATATGGTGTATGGCTTGTGTTACAGTCTGTCCAACAAACTCAATAAAGGTAGATGAAGCTAATCTGCAGATACATGTGGATGAGGCCAAGAATGTTGCTTAAAGATAATTTGGATAACAGAAAGAGAAGAAAGGGGTTACTTAAAACTAGTCTGCAAGTTGTATTTATTAATCAATGATCCTAAGAATTAGTACAACTTTTGGAAGTATGCTGATGAAGATTAAAGACATGGGTTTAAGAGGCTGATAGTTAGTATTTTTAGCTAGAATGAGTCAAGTTTATAACAAATTCTTTTCGTATTAAATACGAGATAGGAATCCTAATAGGTTGTTATATCTTTTGACCAAAAATTAATGTGGTGTTTATAACCTTTTTTAACTAGCATTTATCGTTAAAATGTCGATAAATGCTATTAGTAGTAGTAGCCATTTTTTTGGAGAAATTGATTATTTGTATCTATCAGATATTACGATACCCCATCACAATTTAAGAAGTCAAGATACTATGGCAATTGATGAAATGGTTGACTCAATAGTACAACATGGTTTGCTAAATCCTATAATTGTAAGAACAAAAGAAGGCAACTGCTTTGAGATTGTAGCCGGTTATAGAAGATACTTGGCATGTAAATCTTTAGGGTGGAAGAAAATCCCATGTCATATTGTCAATTTAAATGATATGCAGACATTTGAAATTTCCCTTGTGGAGAACATCAAAAGAAAGTCTCTTACTCCTGTTGAAGAAGCAAATGCATTTAAAATATATGTTTCTGACAAAGGTTGGGGAGGAATAGCAGAGTTATCGATCAAAATAGGAAAGAGTTCTAGCTATATTACAAGACACATTGCTTTACTTGATCTGCCCAATGACATATTAGAGAAGATTAGAAATAAGAATCTAAACCCAAGTGTAGCTGAAGAACTCTTATCTATTAAAGATCGTGATCGACAATCCTACCTTGGAAATTTGATACATAAGCGGCACCTAACTGTAAAGAGAGCTCGAGAAATGATTAAAGAAGATCCTTTATACTGCGAAAACTCCGAAATTATCGAGATGAGAAAGGATCTTCAAATTTTTAATAAATCCATCATTGCATTAAGAGTAGCTCTAAATAGATTAGGAGAAATTATGGAAGAAGGAGAGGTAGAAGCAATTAGTGAAAAGAACAAAGATGGAAACTTTCTAGTTCAGGAACTTATCAGATATCATTCAAAGTGTCTTCATAACCAAATCGACAATTTATTAAAGTCAAAAAAGAAATATGCTAAGAATATCGTGCGGTACCGAAAGATTTTAGATAATTAACCTGTTTATAGCAGTTGAAGGGTCCGACATGGGGCGGCCAGAGTAAGATAACCTTGTATGATCTTAATATGAGTAGATAATCGTCCTTTCATATAATGCTGTTACTTAGAAATGGTTTATTAAACATTTTGATCGTCTATCAGGCAGTAATATGCATACTAAGATTCGATCTAATAGTGAATACTATACCAAATCAAGATGTATTTCCTAGATCTTATAGTGGCCAAATCCCAATCAGTACAATCTGTTTATGATTTGCTGAACAGCTATAAACAATTTGATGCTTATATGTATTTTATCAATAATGAATCAACATGGAATTATTTATTCAAATATTAGACTAGATTCTAGTTTCACCAAAATATGAAATCATATTTGCAATTTAATATCTCATCAAATCTAAAGCTAATTTCAATCTGGTTATTTCATCTTTTAACACGACTGTTTCATCGTCATCTTTAGAATACTTTAACAATCTTTCGCAGGCCCCAATCTGACTTAAGATCCATTCGCCTTTATCTAGACAAAGACTATGAGAAGAATCGATAAAATGATATGAAACACTTTTTCCCCTTTCTTTACAGCCACATGTCTTTGCCTCTACCATATACGGTTCGTCACTTTCAATGATATTCATCACCTAGAAAACTTCATGATCGTTAATAAGGTATCGCCTTACAGATAGTGCATATTATTTAATCGGAATATATAAGTTCATTTCAGAATATTTTGTATTGAGATAACTGTTTCATAAGATATGGCGGTATTTAATCACCTGTGCGATTATTGGATATTTTCTTATTTCAATCATAGGATAGAGAAATGAGGATTTATCATCCGCCGATATCATACATACAAAGGAACGATCTACAAAGTAAGTGAAGAGTATCATGAATTAGATGGACTCATGTAGCACCTTACTTAGACCATTTACCACAGATATTAAAGGAGATACTGTAATCACAAACTATACTCTGTAAATGATACGAATTATAAGAAAATACCTAGAAAATTTGAGATACCTCTGACTTGTGATCTTCCTTATAGGCACCTTCTTCGCATGATTGACATGAAGTCTTCTAGAATAGTTAATCCCAAAGAACCCTTAGAAGTACAAGACCTTGAGAAACCAAAGCCAAATGGTTATGAAGTATTGATAAAAATACAATCTTGTGGGGTATGCCACAGCGACATTCATTTATGGGAAGGAGGATATACGGGGCCAAATGAACAATTTATGAAAACTACAGACAGGGGTGTGAAATATCCATTGACTCCTGGTCATGAGATTGCAGGTATTGTATCTGAGATGGGTGAAGACGCTAAAAAAACCTTCAAAATAGATGAAAGGGTCATGGTTTATCCTTGGATAGGTGAGGGCTTATGTCCTGCATGTAGAACAGGTGATGAAAACCTTTGTGATCATCCCAGATCCATAGGAGTGTACAAAGATGGAGGATACGCTGAATATATTTTGATCCCCAATTATAGATATCTTTTAAGAATACCTGATGAAATAGATACCGATACAGCTGCAACATTATCTTGTTCAGCCCTTACAGCTTATAGTGCAGTAAAAAATGCTCAGATAAGACCCGACAATAACGTTGTAATTGTTGGAACAGGAGGATTAGGATTAATGGCTATTCAATTATCTAAAGCAGTTTTTGGCGCTCGAATAGTTGCTGTTGATATTGACGATGATAAACTTAAAGTAGCAAAAGATAATGGTGCCGATGAGGTAATCAACTCAAAAAGTGATAATGCTACTGAATTAATACATGACTTGACTAATGGTAACGGTGCAGATGCAGTAATTGATTTTGTTAATAATTCTAAAACTGTTGAATCAGATATGCAATTGTTGAGGAGAAGAGCAAAGGTCGTGCTAGTGGGTCTTTTTGGAGGTGAACTAAAATTGAATTTAATTTCTATGCCTACTAAATCTTATAGAATCATTGGTTCATACACTGGTAATATACAGGATATGGCTGAATTAGTATCACTTACAAAAAGAAATGTAATAAATCCAATAATATCTGATAAATTTAAATTAAGTGAGGCTACAGATGCCTTGACCAAATTAAAAGAAGGTAAAATTACAGGAAGAGGAGTTATTAACCCTTGGTGATAACAACTACTAATCCTGCAACTGAAGAAATAGTTCACAAATATGAGAATGTTACCAATGAGGTAATAATAGAGAAATCAAAGAAAGCAAAGCAGGTATTTTACGATTGGAAAAAGGATTTATCTAAGCGTACAAATTTTCTTCATGATTTTGCTCAACAGCTATTGAAAGATAAGGAAAAACTCTCAAAGACTGCAACAATAGAGATGGGCAAGGTAATAAAAGAATCGAGATCTGAAATTGAAAAATGTGCTTGGGCAATAGAATACTTTGCGGATAATGGAAGAATATTTGCAACAAGCGAGATAATAAACGCGGATGCTCGAAAAACAGTTATCGCTTTTGAACCAATCGGGACAATCGCCAGCATAATGCCATGGAATTTCCCATATTGGCAAGCTCTCCGGTTTGCTGCTCCTTCCCTTATGATTGGTAATACGACTGTCCTTAAACCGTCTAGTGTTACTATGCAATGCGGTATAGAAATTGAGAACACTTTTAATAAAATAGGTATACCAGAAGGAGTATTTCAAAGCTTAATTGGAAATTCGGACATTGTAAAACCCCTTATTGATTCTGAATATATTGATGGAGTGACTTTTACAGGAAGCGTCAATGTTGGCTCCAAAGTAGCTCAAATGGCCACTGCGGGTATAAAGAAAACGGTACTAGAGTTGGGGGGTAGTGACCCATTCATTGTGTTAGAGGACGCAGACATTGATAAAGCTTCAACAGCTGCTGTAAAGGGACGGTTCATTAATTGTGGCCAGAGTTGCATTGCATCAAAACGTTTTATCATTGATAAGAAAATAGCAAATGAGTTTATAGAAAAATTTGTTCATAAAGTTGAAAAACTTAATGTAGGTGATCCTTTATCAGATAGTACAGACATAGGTCCTCTTGTAAATAAAGATGGTTTAAATAGAATTAGTCAAATAGTAAATGACGCCATTCAGCAGGGTGCTGAAATTCTTGTAGGAGGTAACCAGAAAGAGGGAAAGGGTTACTATTATGAACCTACTGTTTTAAAAAATATTACTGCCAAAATGAGTATCTCACAGGAAGAGGTGTTTGGCCCCGTAGCGCCAATTATTACTGTAAACGATGAAAAAGAAGCGGTAGAGGTTGCAAATGATACTAAATATGGCCTTGGAGCAAGCTTATGGACACAAGATTTGGATAAGGCTGAAAAATTCGCTAAAATTATTCAATCTGGCTTAGTCTCTATTAATAACGTCGTTGCTTCTGACCCCCGGGTTCCATTTGGTGGCATAAAAAAGAGCGGCTTTGGTAGAGAGCTATCTAGATACGGTATGCTAGAATTTGCAAACATAAAGACAATAAGATACTATGATAAACTAATGCACCAACATCATGTTGAATAAAGGTGTGATACAATGAAGGATAATCTAAATACAACTACAACTACAAATAAAAAACGCATTGTAATATTAGGTGGAGGCTTTTCGGGGATTGGAGTTTTAAAAAACCTTCAAAAGGAGTTTTCTAATGACAAAGATGTCGAAATTACTCTCATAAGCGAAAATAATTTTCTACTTTTTACCCCGATGCTTCCTGAAATAGTATCCGGAACTGTTGAAACTAGACACATAGTAACACCGATACGTTCATTTTGTAACAAGGCGACAACTTTTTATGAGGCAGATGTAAAGTCGATATCTCTACAAAACAAAGAGATAACACTTACTCACAAAGTTGGAAGACAATTAAAAGATGATAAGAAGCAAGAGGAAAATGCAGGTACACATGATCATAGACTTTATTATGATTATTTGGTTATTGCGTTAGGCAGTGAGAATAACTTTTTTGGTAATTCTAATATTGAACAAAATGCATTTACACTCAAAACAATTAGTGACGCTATAATTTTGAGAAACCATTTAATCAAAGTTTTAGAACAAGCAAGCATAGAACAACAACATGACAAAGAATTAAGAAAGAGTCTGTTGACCTTTACTGTAGTTGGGGGCGGGTTTAGTGGTGTTGAGACCGTTGGAGCAATCAACGATTTTGTGCGCGAATCGGTCAAGATCTATTATCCAAATATCTATATGACTGATGTGAAAGTTATTCTAGTTAGTGCTACAAATAACTTATTAGAACAAATAGATGAGGATCTAGGGCATTATGCTTTAGAAAAATTAAAGCAAAATGGTGTTGAATTTATTATGAATACTCTCGTTAATGATGTAAGCAACGATAAGGTGACTTTAAGTAATGATACTATAATACCTTGCTATTCGTTAATTTGGACTGCTGGAGTAACCCCCAATAAATTAATAATCTCTCTTAACTGCGAACACGCTAAAGATCATAGAATCATTACAAATAATCATTTAGAAATAAAGGGTTATGAAAATACGGTTTATGCTTTAGGAGATTGTGCTTCTATAACTAATCCTCATACCGGCAAACCATATCCCCCAACAGCACAAGTAGCAATAAGGCAGAGTGATGTTGTTTCAAACAACATTAAATCTACAATTAAAGGAGGAGACAGTAACATTGAAAAAAAGAGAGTTTTTGATTACAAATCAAAAGGAATGATGGCTGAAATTGGGAAAAGAACAGGAGTAGCAATACTTTTCGGTAAAATAAAATTGCATGGGTTTTCGGCCTGGTGGCTTTGGCGAACATACTATTTATCAAATCTGCCCACTATACGAAAGAAAATTAAAGTTCTTGGAGATTGGATGTTTGATTTTGTATTCAAACCTGATGTAAGCCAAATCCAATAGGAAAGATGCAAGATGTCTCAATTAAAAAAAGAAGTAGCGAATAAAGAGCATGAAATGAATTTAGAAACCATTCTTGTACTTCAAGGAGGAGGTTCACTTGGGGCTTATGAATGTGGGGTGTATAAAGCACTTTATAAA
>DATEIH010000221.1:0-2782 GCA_035279165.1 Candidatus Nitrosocosmicus sp.
CAAAATGGTAAAAATTGGGAACAAGGCTCTATAACTCTGAAATTTGTAGCTGCTTTGTTTTACTAGAATAAATAGATATTACAAATTCCCAATTAATAAAATTAGATTCTGATCCATCAATTTATTTGAACTAAAAGCACTTAAATCCAAATGAGATGCTACTAAAATGGTTGATTTTCATATACTATTGCATGCTTATTCTCTATGCAAATGCATGGTAGATTATAAATAATTTGATCAAGAAAAAAACAAATTCATCTGGATTGAGGCAGCTATTTCTTAACATTGATTTTTTCTGTTATTATCAGATAGTTCAACTAGGGAACATACAAAACTAGCATGTAGAATATAATTATGCTTTCTATTTGCTTAACATGTTAGTTTGAGAGATTTTTTGATATATTAGGTATTAAATCTATGCAACGAATTTTTCAGTATTTGGTGCCTCGTTATATGATTTACAATTAGGACATTGTAATATTATATTGCTATAATTGTGAGTTATTACATTTTCTGCTAAAACAAATCCGCAGCAGCCACAAACGTGGGATTCTAGTTCAACCCCTTTGACTAGCGCATTCCTATCATCAGTACTAATAATGATTCTCTTCTCTGCGGTAGATGGTGGTATGACTTGAAGTTTGATTATTTTAGTCACATGACATGACCTTGCATTATCGCATTTAAGGTATACTGGGATTTTTTACTCTGAAAAATAGTTGAACAATTCTACTATAATATTGTAGTATATATACACAAATATTTGTTATGAATAATCCGCACAACGATAAACATATGGGATATTTCAATTTTTTTGCCAAAATGACACTTTAATTTCTTCTCAAAGGGTTGATAAATTCATTTGTGTTTTAAATTACATTCAGTTAGTTTTTACTTGTGTCTAAATGTAAATGTAAATGTAAATGTAAAATCTCCTCCAAGGTTTTTGGAGCTATCTTTTGAAATATTCACCTTTTATTTAAAGTACAATATCTTAATACTTTGATGATTAGTCTAGATCTATGTTTGTTTTAACAATGTTCGCCAAATCTAAAAAACCATGATGGCGATAATTCTTATTAAGAGCAAGAATATCTCATATATAATGGTAAAAGGATTAGGTTTGATGGTAATACCGTTCTTGTTTCTAATAATTGGAACTTTTATTATAATGTTCATTTCCATTCCGGTCATAAACATCTTTTCTCTAATGAAAGAAAACCAAAATAGTAGTAATACAAGTCAATCACAATTAGCACCTACTACAAACTTTACATTATTAAAACAACTAAATCTTTATACTCTTTCTCAACGTCTAAATAATACGATATCGGATTTGATGGCTATCGCAGATGCCTCATCAAACGGTTCTAATTCTTTTGGAAACTTGCCTCTGGTAAATGTTACAAATGAAATGAAATTGGAATATCATGGATTACCTAGCGACCAAGATCTAGAGAAGAGAAATGAAGCTCGAAAACTACTGGCCACTAACAAGGCTTTATTGTACGTAGGGTTACTTTTACCAAATGGAGATCGGTATTTTGGTGAACCATACTCACCATATCAAACTAATGGTTCTACAACCAATTTTGCATATAGGGATCACTTCATTGGTGCCGTAGAAACAAAGCAACCATACTTAAGTAACACATTAAATGCAGTCTCTACAGGCGAACCACTTGCAATACTTGCCAATCCGATTTATTCAGATTCGAAAAATCACAATTCATTGATAGGAGTACAAGTGTTAGGTTTAAACTTTACCTACTTTAATGATCTGACAAAATCCGTGATGGTGCCAGAAGATGGTAATAAGAGGTTTATAATAATAGATAACAACGGCACAGAAATAGGTGATTCGTCTTCTAACAACTATAACATGGAATCTTTTAAGGATCTTCAAAGCTTCCAAAATGCCAAGAATGGTGAATCAGGGTTTTTGATAGAGAAAATAAATGGTGAAAATATGTACATTTCTTATACTCCAATAAAATTTGCTCAAACGAACTGGATTATATTGATGTTGTCGACAAAAGATTAACTTACAACTATATGATAGTATATAGTGGGTGAAGACGATATCCCTAACCCTCCAATAGATTTCATTTTATCACATTTCGCTAGTTCCTCTGGCTATTTTCCTCGTAAAATGATGACTCTAAGATCAAATGGACAGTTTACGGTTAATACAAAACAAGAAATCTTGAAACGATGTGAACAATCTGACTTTAAGGATTGTCGCATTAACGCATATCCTGAAACCATAATGAAGGAAGGAATACTAATTCAATCACCAAACTTGGTATTTGTTGATTTGGATCTTGGCAATTTTGATAATGACATGGACAAACTAAATAAAGTAAAAAGTAGTACCTTGAGAAAAATGGAACAAACACAGGGCTCACACCCGACACTTTCTTGGACTGGGAATGGTTATCATATCTACCTGCCTATAGACGTTCCAGTTCTGGACAATGAGTATGTTTTTTCTAAAGAAAAGTTTCCAAATCTATTTTCTTTAAAGGGAAAATACTCACACTACTTTGTATCTGAAGTCTTCATGCAATATGCAGAAGATTATTTCACAAATGGAAAAGCCGATCCCAAACATCGACCTAAATACAAAACTTGTTTGATTAGAATCCCAAATACTTTTAATTCCAAATGTCTGAATAGAGGATTAGGCTTAGAGGACTCTAAAGTAAGAATTCTACAAAAGTGGGATGGAAGAAGAATTGATGGAGAGACAATCGCACACGAATTTATGATATGGTTAACA
>DATEIH010000222.1:0-2286 GCA_035279165.1 Candidatus Nitrosocosmicus sp.
TTGTCCGAGAAATGGAATGTTGACAAGTAATGATAATTGATTGAAGGAGATTAGTATCCCAACAACTATCAATATGCTTCCCATAGTCAGATTAAAATATTTTAGATGCCTTGTTAGTTTTTTTATTATGCCAGTTGCACGAGAAAAAAATGCTCCAGTCATTAGAAAAGGGATTCCTAACCCGAGTGAATATGCAAGTAACAGATTGTATGCTGTACCTGGATTTGTAGCCGCCAGAGTAAAGGTACTTCCCAATATGGGTCCAACACAGGGAGTCCATCCTGCTGCAAATGCTACTCCAAATACAAATGATGTTATATAGCTAGTTTTGAATCTAGGAATTTTGGTAAATTTCTTTTCCATGTTCAATCGAGTTATTTTGAGAGAAAGGATAAGATGAACACCAAAAGCTGCAATAATAAATCCGCCTATATATGACAGATAATGCTGAAAATCAATTCCAATTGAAGTGGCAAGTACACTATTTAGTATTACTCCCAATATAGAAAATACAAGGGAGAATCCCAGTACAAAGTAAATAGTATTAATGAAAATATTAACACGAGCCTTTTTTGAAACAAAAATTACTTGATTAGTAACGCCGTTTGGATTTTTACTTTCTATACTATTACCATGAACTTTATTTTCGTCATTAGTACTTCCATCATTATTTGCTGCCTCTTTTATTGATGAACTAGACAAATAAGATAAAAATCCAGGTATAATCGGCAGAATGCAGGGTGACAGAAATGATCCAAGACCTGCAAGGGCTGAAATTAAGATACTACTTTCTATAGCCAATCTAACATCATCACCTTTTCTCTTCTTTTTTTGCAAGATGAGTTTTTGTATTAGTAATTACGTATGTTAAAGCAATAATACATGTCAAAGAGTTTTTATCCATAGAAACGCTAGTCACAAAAATGCATTAATAGTTATTTCCAGATCTGTTCCAGATCTGTTCCAAATGTTTAGTTTGATAACAAGTATATTATTATCTTATTTAGATAACAATAATCATGTATTATAATACTTTATTTAGAAAAGATGAACAGTAACTAGGAATTGATTGGATGCCGGATCTATCTATTTATTCCAGAGTAATCTTGAGGAATACGGCAAGGCCTGCCATCTCAGCAATGGATATGGCCAATAGATAGGGTACAAGCAAATCGGAAAATAACATTGACATGGTGATATAAGAATAAACAGAAATGATGCTGTTTATCATAAGCAAACCACAAAAAAAGATCAAACCTAAGGTAAAGTTGGCCCTGCTGGTTCGATATATTTTAGCAAATGTAAAAATCAAAGCACCTAGCAATCCCAAATTTACCACATTAATCAGTGCATTGATTGTCCCCATCCAAGCATCCATTTTAACTATATCGTATGTAATTTCAAAGTAAGTATTTATTTACTTATTTCCATATCTGTTCCATATCCTTCCAAAACTTGTTCTACTACTTCTTTTTTGACCTTTGAATTTTATCTATCACTTCTTTAAATGCTTCCATGTTTACCTCTAAATAATTTGATATAAAATACAAAATGCCGTATTTTTCACCTTCCTTTGTAATCAAATTATTTTTTTCCAATACATGTATATGATGCTGTATAGCTTTGTAGTCAATTTTCATTAATTCGGATAACTGATTGATATTGTATGGCTGCTCGATTAGCAATTCTATTATGGATATTCTATTCATGCCGCCCCTTGACCCTGCAAATAAGAACCAAAATAGTTTCTTCGCGTTAGGGTCAGCCATCATCCATCCAATTTTATTTATCCAATTAATAGATAATCTAGATAATAAGTTTGACATTCCTACCATGTGGATACCTAGATTTCAGGATAAACTCCCACAGTTACGAGGAATTTTAATCCGCGTGGTTATGGGGTTCTAATGCATCTAATATTACAAGTAATTCTTTGATCAGACTACTCATATTAGTGCTTACTATCGAATAATTTGTTATGGTAAGTAGTAACAGTCTGGACACATGGTGATTAAGTTCCTAGTGGTAGTAGGTTCTGATATAAATTCATGAGAACATAGCCCTAAACTTTTATGAAATTTGAATATATCCGGTTGCAATTCAATTTGACATCAAGACATTAGGAGATTAAGGCAAGATTAAGGCATATGTGTCGATACTCATTTTTAAAGAGATTTTATTTATTATTTTTTATCAATTTTGTCATTCTTGCCATAGTGAGGTGATGTCAATTCAGTCAGTCAATACATCATGTATAATTTTGTACATACAATCCTAGTCTAATTT
>DATEIH010000223.1:0-5442 GCA_035279165.1 Candidatus Nitrosocosmicus sp.
TAAGAGTCACAAATTAAGGGTTGATTAGCATTTAACTTACCAAACAAAACTTTGTTCTTGAGAAATCATTTGGAGCATTTTGTAGAATGGGTTAAATAATTTATTTCGAATTTTTTGTAGGATGAAATATCTCTGGATAAACTCGTTAGTATTTTCAGCCCTTATGATTGCTGTTTCTAGTATCGCTGGGACCCCACTGTATACAAATAATGCTTACTCCCAGGCCGTAGATTTGATAGAAATTAACAGTGGAAACCAAACATTAGATAGCGAATTACCACAATTTTATGACTGTATTGATGAAAAAATAGATTCAAGCAAAGGTGCTGAGCAAGATTCATACTTTGAAAAGGAACCAACTAAACATGAAGTAACAAGTTGTTATAATGAAATTCTTTTGGGAAGTGCTCCACATGATGCTGAAGATGATGAAAATGCCGAATTCAGAGGTGAATAGTCTGCAATGATATCAAATCAAAATCTGAAAACTGCTTTAAAAGTATCATGCATAGTTTTCTCGGTATTGATACTGGCCCAATTAGTGGTCATTGAACCTGCAAACGCTTTGACTAGGTATTTTAATTGTGTTACAAGAGCTGCTAATCATAACGGATCTTTCTCAGTCGATAATGCCGAAGCATGTTATGACAAAGTATTCAAAGGGGCACTAGATAACGACGATTATGGTAAACCGCTAAGTTGACATAGCGAAGAAAAAATAAGTGGTACAGATAAAAAACGTATTTTAAGGATATCCATACCCGACCAATATCTTCACCTTTTTATCTAATAAATCGGATTCAAATGTAAATGACAAGTGCTCAGAATGTGAGTTTAGCAACAAGGCCCTTTTTTAGTAAATGTATATCTTTGGTGGAGAACTATTCTGTCAGTAAAAAAGCCATAAGCTGCTATAAACTAGCCAACCAACAAATCAAAGAATCAGCTACAGTAATTAGACCACGAAATATCCCGGGTTATTTTTGCAAATATTTTAAATTATGTCTACAAATTTCGACATGAAGGATCTTAATCAAGTCCAACTTGAGTCTGCCACAAATGGTGTAAATTCCTTAATCTTGTTTTATGCTGATTGGTATAATTATTGTAAGAGTTTCATACCTATCTTTGAAAGTTCTGAGAAACCTAAACGATCGAGTCGTTTTTGATGACGTATTACCTAGTGAGAATGAAAAGCCCGTTGCAGAATGAATATCGTATCAATGTTGTATCAAGATTAACTGGCTTCTCTGAAAATACAATCAAGGTTTTCAGTGGCGCTATAACGGACGTAGGTCTAAGAATGATAAATAACAAACTGATTTTGTATAATATTGGAACAAATACGTAAAATCGATTTTTAAACGAAGTTACCTTTTTATCTATTTGACATTTGAAAACTATTATACAAAGATGTTTGAGATGGAGTGGTGGGCATGACAAAAAACAAGAGTTTGATGATGATATGTACAACGTAAATAGGTATTTGAAAATAAAGGAAAAACTGAAAGAATTACGTATTATAGCCTTAACTGGTATCGCAGAAGCAGGATCTGGGCATCCGGGTGCATCATTCTCATCCGCAGAGATAATGGGCTGTCTTTATTTCCAGGTGATGAATAATGATATTCAGCACCCTTCTAATCCTAATCGAGACTATTTCATCAATTCAAAGGCTCATTCGGCACCAGGTTATTATGCTACTTTATCCCTCTTTGGATCTTTTCCAAGGGATGAAATTAAGACTTTACGAAAATTGAATTCACGTTTACAGGGTCATCCTGTAAGATACAGTGAAAGACAGAAACATCACAGTGTGCCTGGAATTGAATATTCTGGGGGGTCTGAAGGTATTGGTCTTTCTGTATCAATTGGAATATGCTTAGCCAATAAGCTTGATAAGCGAGACAATATGGTGTACTGTCTCCTGGGTGATGGCGAGACAAATGAAGGTCAAATATGGGAAGCATCGATGGCTGCTGCAAAATTTAAACTCAATAACCTTATTGCCATATTGGATAGAAATAAGATACAGCAGGATGGATTTACTGAGGAAGTCATGCCAATCGACCCTGTGAAAGAAAAATGGCTTTCTTTTAATTGGGAGGTTGTTGAAGTCAATGGTCATAAAATTGAACAGCTGATCCCAGAACTTTTAAAAAGACCTGTGAATAAGCCCAAAATAATAATAGCAAATACTGTGAAAGGGAACGGGATAAAACATATGGCTAACAATCCACAGTGGCATGGGAAAGCTCCCTCAAAAAAACACTTGCCGTTGCTAATAAGGGAGTTAGAGGGTGAATATATGATTTCTCCTTCAATTATAGCAGGCTCAGACGGGATAGATGAAGAAAGTTTAAAACGAAAAATTGCAACAGCCGAGAGGTTTGGTGCAGATATGATACATTTAGATGTGATGGATGGGAAATTTGTTCCAAACTCAACCTTCTTCTTTGACACTATCAAGAAATTACGTGGATCGACTAGGTTGCCTTTTGATGCTCATTTAATGATCCAAAAACCTGAGTCAGTCTTGGATAATTATATTGATGCCGGTTGTGATGTTATAACTGTTCATGCAGAGGCCTGTAGTAACGAACAAGAATTTGAGAGGATCAATTCGAAACTAGTATCAAGTGGTATTAGCCCGGGCCTAGCTGTGAACCCAGGCACTGAACTACCGGAATGGATATTCTCATATTTTGATAATCTTGATTTAATTATAATAATGTCTGTAAATCCCGGTTTTGCCGGTCAAAAATTCATTCCGGAAGTTTTACCTAAAATGAAAAAGGTCATTCCTCTATTAAGGGAGCGGGGATTTAAGGGCTATATTGAGGCTGATGGCGGGATAGATCTCTCGACGATTACTCAGTGCTTTGAAGCTGGCTGTAGGATTTTTGTAATGGGAAATGCAATATTTGGGCATAGCGATGTTGAAAAGAGAATTAGGGATACTAAGTTCTTACTAGATTCTTATTTAGAGAAGAGTTTGCTCGGTGAATCAAAGTCTCTAAACCTACAAGAAGATTGGATAAAGGGCCGCAGGAATATAATAGAACAATTTAATTTATCGAGATAATTGAGAACTAATGACTAGGGTGAGGGTGCAAAAATGTTTGATTTTAAAAAGAAAAATATAATGTATAAGGGTGAGATATGAATTGACCCCTTTGACTACAAATGATACTAAATTTTCTGATATGCGTTCTGCATATGGAGATAGTCTTGTAAATTTAGGTAAAAAGTATCCAAATATTGTATGCGTGGGGGGCGATACTACTGACTCACTTAAAACTAAAAAATTCGGTGAAACATTTCCTGATAGACTTTTCAATGTTGGTATAGCCGAAGCTAATTTAGTTTCAATCGCAGCTGGGCTTGCTATCGCAGGTAAAATATCTTTTGCTAGTACATATGCTGCGTTTATTCCAGGCAGATGTTTGGATCAGATTAGAAATGCGATATGTTATCCCAATCTAGATGTGAAGATTGTCGTATCTCATGCAGGTTTATCTGTGGGACCTGATGGTGCATCTCATCAACAAATTGAGGATGTATCTATTATGAGATCTTTACCAAATATGAGAGTCTTGGTGCCTGCTGATGCAATTTCAGTCAAAAAACTGTTGGAAAAAATAGTGAATATTCCAGGTCCATTCTATGTAAGATTGGCCAGGCCCTCAACTGAGGAAATCTATTCTGACGAATCCAGTTTTGAAATTGGCAAAGGAACAATAATCAAAGATGGTAACGATATAAGCTTATTTTCCTGTGGAACAATGGTTCCAGCTTCGTTGAAGGCAAGCAACATCTTGAAAAAGGATCATAATATTTCTTGTAGAGTTGTAGATATGTACTCTATCAAACCTATAGACTCTGAATTGATATACAAATGTACCAAAGAAACAGGATCATTAGCTTCCATAGAAGAACATAATATAGTAGGAGGACTTGGGTCTGCAATTTCAGAGGTAACTTCTGAGATATGCCCTACCTTCGTAAGAAAGATAGGGATTAGAGACATTTATGGGGAATCTGCAAGAGACGAAGAAATCGATACACTCTTGGATAAATATGGAGTATCTCCTGGGGAAATAGTAAAAAATGTGGTCGCCCTAAAAAAGAGTGAAAAAAAATGAAAATCTTTCTAGATACTGCTAATGTTAAATCTATAGAAAAATACACTGAATTAGGTGTAGTAGATGGAATAACTACCAACCCAACATTGCTTTCAAAAGAAAAAGGTAACCCAATAGAGACCATGAAGAAAATCGTGGAAATTATTGAGGGGCCAGTTAGTCTTGAGGTAGTTGCAATCGACTACGATAAGATGTTAGAAGAATCATTGAAATTAGCAAAATATGGGAAAAATGTAGTTGTAAAAATTCCTATGACCATGGATGGTCTAAAAGTTGTGCATACACTAACTAAAAGGGGCATAAAAACTAATGTGACACTAATTTTTTCTGCAAATCAAGCGCTCCTAGCTGCTAAAGCTGGAGCGACGTATGTAAGTCCGTTTATTGGTCGGTTAGATGATATTGGAGCCGAAGGTCTAAATCTGGTAAGCGAAATTGTTCAAATTTTTGCTAGCTATGATATCTCGACTCAGCTATTGGTCGCTAGTGTTCGTCATCCTTTACATGTGATCGAAGCGGCAAAAATGGGGGCTGACGTCGTTACTCTTCCGCCGGACATCCTGGATAAGATGATACGCCATCCGTTGACAGATAAGGGCCTGGACTCATTTTTGTCTGATTGGAAAAAACTGGAAAAAGATAATCCCGATCTAGCGTTCTAATTATATATTCCTATATTGTAGATGTACTATAGAATCGCATCATTCTGTAGTTAAAAGCCCCAATACTTTTTTTGGTAAATCCTGTAACCTCTTTTTTGACAATGTGAGAATCCGTTGATAATTGAGGTATTTCAAATTATGTCCAATTCCTATCGCATCTCCTAAATCAGATCCCAGGCCGATTGCGATCATTTCTATACCACTTCTTTTGTATGACAAGACCACCGAACGTACAGCATCCATATCTGATGGTTCCCCATCTGTAAGGGTTACGAAGATGTCTGGTTTGAAAGCACTAATGCTTGGCTGGAGTATTTTGTAGATTTCTGCCAGAGGTGTTCCTCCTATTGGTTTTACTTGCATTAGTCTTCTGGCATAAATGGATCCCCATCTTGCAGTTGGGGGTTTTATGACCCAACATTTAACCATTCTGGATTCAGTATTAAAAGCATAAATCGAAAACTTAATTCCCAGATATTCTAATCCTTCACACAATGCAACGGTGGCTTTTTTATACTCTATTTCATTATCCTCAATACTGCTTGAAAGATCTAAAAGAACTGATATCTTTACATTTATTGCAATTTTCTTATCACTGATAAAAATTTTGGGCTGCTTTTCAATGTAATTTTCAA
>DATEIH010000224.1:0-5642 GCA_035279165.1 Candidatus Nitrosocosmicus sp.
GGACAGATTAAATAATATAGGTAGCTTTGATCGTTTTTCTTCATATATTTGAATTCTAAATGACCTACCTAAATAACCTATCTTGTAAATTATGTTATACTGATGAGTTATACCATAAAAGAGGCCAGTACCACAAGGCACAAGGAATCGAGAAATATAGAAAATGTTCTCGTAATGCAAGGAGGAGGTTCTCTAGGGGCCTTCGCTTGTGGCGTCTTTAAGGCATTAGCAAAACACAAGGTGCAAATAGATATAGTAGCTGGCACTTCAATAGGTGCAGTCAACGCTGCCATAATTGTTGGAAGTAAATCGGGGCACCCAGAAAAAGACCTTGAAGATTTTTGGCTTGAAATTGGGGAAAGCAGCCTCGAAATCATACCAGATATGTGGGGTTATGGGTGGGATAGCAGTTCCAGAACGTATGTGCCTAAATCCATACCTTCAGCATCTATAAATGCAGCTTTTTTTGGAGTCCCAAAGATGTTCATACCAAGATGGCAATGGTGGAATACTAGCAAAAACTTCCAGGGTATTATGGGTGGACTCAATGAACAGTATTTTGATCCGAGAAATTGGACATTTATTTATGACCACTCTCCTTTAGTAGGGACTCTAGAAAAATACATAGACTATAAAAAATTAAACCTTGCAGCAACCAAAGAAGAGTTACCTTCAGTACTGAGACTAATAATAACAGCTGTGGATGTTATGACAGCCAAGCCACTTATTTTTGATAATACATTAATGAAAATAAAACCAGAACATATTCTTGCAAGTTCAGGATATCCAATCTATGGATTCCCTTGGATTGATTTAGGTAATAATGTTAAAGCTTGGGATGGGAGCTTGCTGAGCAATACACCAATAAGAGAAGTACTTTATGTATCACCACGAAATGACAAAAATATTTTCATAGTTGAGAACTATCCCCAAAGAATCGACAGACTTCCTTCCAATTTCGTTGAAGTGGTAAATAGATATAAAGATATTTTATTTTGTGACAAAGATATTGAAAGCATCAAGAATGCAAGATTAGTTACTAGGCATATAAAACTAATTGAGAAACTATATGAAATATTTGAGAAACAAGTGGACCATTCCATGCTAAGCAAACAGGAAACAAATATCATTCAAAGCGAATATAAAGACTTGATTGAAAATTATGGAGCAGAAATTAAATCTGTTACCAGGATAATTAGAAGTGAGATCGAATCCCCCTCAATATTAAAAAATAGCGATTTTTCTACCAGTACGATTAAGGATTTGATAGACCAAGGAGAAAGAAAAACTGAAGTAAAGTTAAGAGATTTAGATTTCAAAAATCTTTAGTTACAAATGCTTATTTCATATTCTATTAAATTCAAAAAAGCGAGAATCAGAGTTTCCCTAACATCATATTATCCTCATTAAGGTAATTAAGCCAATCTTTGAAGAATCGTTTTTAGAATATTGGAATTATACTTATGATCATAAGATGACATGTTATTGCCCTCTTAACCATAACTCAATTCCATTCTACTTTCTTGTGTATCACTACGTAGAAGATAAAAAATAGTAAAATTTATCGAATATCTTTAATTATCCCATCGAATTCTATCTTGGCTACACTATTTCGTATTTTATTACTTTCTAGAAAATACAGTGTATGTTTTAAAGTATGTGATGTTAAATCCAGTGAAACCGAACCCATATTATTATTCGCCAGGACAGGAGTAGTACCATGGCCTTTTGGTGTTACAAGCATTCTAGACTCCCTCCAATTTGGAAATTTCTTCCCAGTTTTGACATTCTTAGTAACAAAGTAACGATCAATCAAACTTGCAATAATAGTCTTTAATTTAATAGGAAAGGACACTCCTTTTCCATGTTTTGAATAATTAGGATTTACTCTATTGAATTTGTAATCTTCCTTTAGATCTTTTAATGGATTAAGATTTTTATAGTATCGTGGTCCGTAGGATGTATCAAAAAAACCTGTGCGTGATATTATTTTCCTAGTTATGAGTACTTTATGTACCAAATTTAAAATCATTATTGCTAATTTTCTGTTGGTGAATTTGTTGCTTCGCAAAGGACTAGCTGTTAATTGAGCTAGAAGTAAAGATGACTGTATAGCGGCATCATTTTTCAAATCAAAAGCAATCCCGGGATCATCTTTAGTATTAAATAAATCGAATCTTGCTTTCATTGTAAAAGCGTAATGAACATCTCCTGATAATATAACGCAATAGTCAGGGCTAAACGTAGTAGACACAAAAGTCAAGAATTTTATGAATCCTGTTTCGTTAGCTCTCCATGTTTCAAGGTCCCACTTATAGGTACCTGAAATTGATGTCAAAAACCGTTGTACGCTTTCGGCATGTTCAAAACCAAAAACAGGTGTTGGTGATATAATGACAAGTGGATCCCCTTGTTCATATCCCATTTTATAAACCTCAGATTCGATATAATCGAGGACCTCATCATTTAACAATTGTGGAGGACCATCAGGATTTACAAATTCTCTCTGCGTTCTACAATCTAAAAACACAGAAAGTGGATATGTAGGAGCAACAAAAGTCCACTTTTTATAAATCCAAATTCTGCTTTCTATTATCTGTGTATCATAAATTTCATTATCTCTACTACCCTGAAGCAGATTTGAAACTTTTGAAGTTTTACTAAATTGGTACAAACTCTTTTGCTTTTTTAAATCAAGGTACTTTGTGATCATTGCAATAAAATCATCATCAAAGGAATTTGGATCGTTTCCCCAGGCTTGAAAAGCCCAATAAGCAACAAGACCATTAGTTACAATTTGAGATCCACTCCTACTATTTCTCACAGAATCGTACCATTTGCGATCTATGTTCCAATCGTCGGTAATCTCATGATCATCGCAAATCATGTAGGTAGGAATATTAGCTAAAAGCCTTCTAATTTCTTTAAGATTCTTGCGGCTTACTTCAAGTTCCTTCAGTTCTTTTTCATACTTTTGTTTGGATTCATTAATATGAGACAGATTACTGAGATAAGAATCGAATTCTTTGGGCCAGATTAATGGATTCCATGAAATTAAATACATTGCAGCAAACTCCCCAAATCCTAGTAAGTGATTGTAAGATACTTCCGAAGTAAGTTGAGCATTGGAACGTACAATATCCTTACGATCGCCAATTGATATATCTTCTAGCGTTTTGTCTATTCCATCAACAGTTTCTTGCCATCCAAGAAGCTCTTTTGATAACCTGCCTAGATATTCTATTAGAGGTCCAGGTACGTCATCAGCATAAATTTGGTCGCCTATCAGAAAGAGGGAGCTTGGTCTTTTTTTCGGATCAGAGACGGAAGAGGCAATAAGCTTATCTCCTATAGTCAAACTATCCCCATCTTCACCGTGCAGTTTTCTACAAGAACCATAGAGAATATTTAATTCAGAACTATTTTTCCCAGTAGAGATATAGAATGTGGGCAAAGAGAACAAGGGAGGTAATGGTTTGTCTCGATGTTTGTCGTGATCGTCAAGTTCTCTAGAATCAGAATTATCATAGAGTATTGTATTTTCTCCAGATAACAATCCCAGATCTTTTAGTCGTAGTCCTTTCTCTTTACTTTCGTCAGTTAAATAAAGCTCCACATCATAAGCAAGGATCTCTTCTGTTGGAAAAGTAGGTAACATGTTTGTTTTATCATCTTCATTATTTTCATTTAAAGGGAATGGTCGAGCAACTATAAGACTTACATATAGGTGATCTCCCAGTTTCAGGGAAGTACTTTTACCACTACCAATAATATGCATATTTGATGCAGACAAACGTGGTACAAGTTCTTTGTTAGCTTGTTCACTAACTTCTTTGCTCAAAACAAAGTTATTTTTTGACTCATAAAAACTAAATATTTCTACTTTTGTAGATACGGCTTTACTAGTTGCGATCCAAATACATACTTGTGTTTTGTCAACTCGACGAATAATAGGTCCAGCCAGTAGTAAAGGAACAACAGATTCAATCATTCACATTCTATCCAATTATCGATTTTTTAAAAGCCCAAACCTGGTTTCAACTGCATTTACCAAGGTTGACAATGAATTAATATCCATTTTACAATATTAGGCTATAATTCTTTATAAAATGTTATTATTCAATAACAACCCAATGAAAAATATATTTGATGCCTTATTCATCAAACTGACGCTTCATCATTATTTTCTTTACTGTCTCGTCACTTACTTGATCAAAGTATCTATAAAATTGACCTACTGCAGAAAATACTTCTTCCATATGTAAAATTACAACATTATCAGCTATTTTTGCAAGCTTATTCACCGTTTCATCTTTGGCTGGAGCAACTGGTACTGCAATAACAAGTTGTTTGCAATTACAATTATTCTTTACCCATTGAGCGGAGGCAATAATGGTAGAACCTGTAGCTATTCCATCGTCAACTAGTACAACCACCTTTCCCTCAAATTTATCATGATAAGAAACATCCCCTCTAAATTCTACCAATCGCCTCTTGATTTCTTTTTTTTGAAAATCTATTTCTTTTTGTAAATATGCTTGTGAAATGTTGAAAAGCTTTGTGATTTCTTCATTTAAAAAATAACTTCCGTCTGGCATCATTGCACCTATTGCGAATTCTTCATTGAATTCAGCCCTTATCTTTCTAGAAATAATGACATCTAAGCCACATTGGAAATATTTTGCAATGATGTCTCCCAATATGATACCCCCTCTTGGTATCGCTAAGACGATTATTTCATTTGAAGCATTAGACAAGTTTATCTTTTGATTTTTAATTAGTGTCCCCTCTAGCTCTTTAGCAAGCTCCTGGCCTGCTTGCTCGCGATCTTGAAATAAGACACTCATAGTATTATATATCCAATTCTATTATTAAAATGAAATTAGAAATTTGAATGTACGTCACAAAGTCCAGATCTACCATATTATCAAGGAACAAACTAATTTGAGATGCAATGTAGAAATACATGGACAAAATTTTTGACCTTGATTCAGTACTACTAACCCTGGATAAAAAAAGCAATTCGTCATATTACTTAGATTTTATTCACAATAGTAGTTTTGAAGTAGGAGTGCTTAGACTCAATCCGGGCCAAAAGGACACACAGGGGTCTCATTCTGAAGATGAACTCTATTTTGTCGTTGAAGGTAATGGCTACATTAACATTTTAGAAAAAAAATCTTAAAATTAAAAAAGGCTCTTGTATTTTTGTTCCTTCAAAAGCAATGCATTATTTCCATGGAAACAAGGAGCCGTTAATAGTCTTGTATGTATTTAATGTTTCAAAATGTTAATTTATGCATCAGTTAAGTAAAGAGATGTAGCAATCTCAGTTACTTACAAAAATTTAGATAAAATAACTTTCGAATACAAATCGACAGCTGTTCTCACCAATTTTGTATTTTTCCCTACTTGTATAATTTTTTTATTTTGGTATCCTAATCCATAAGTATATTGCTAGATCCATTTGACTGCATTCATTCTCGATGATAATTCAACCGCTATCTAGTCTGGTGACATCATATCGGCGATTCGTGTTACCCTATCCTCAGGATTATATTGATTAACTACCTCAGACAATGGCATTCTTTTTCCCCCAACTATTTTGATATCTATTTCGATCTTGCCATTTTCCCCAATGT
>DATEIH010000225.1:0-2809 GCA_035279165.1 Candidatus Nitrosocosmicus sp.
ACAGAGGCGAACAAGAATTAAAGCGCCCGGGCCGGGATTCGAACCCGGGTCAAGGGAGTGACAGTCCCCCATACTGGACCGGACTTTACAATGCAGTTAATGCATTTCTATACTACCCGGGCACTTCAAATTTTATCATTAGCAAAACCAATTAAAACGTTTTGTTTTATACTCTACGTCCGTCTACTCCATTTAATTTATCAAGTTTAAATTCCAGTTCTCTCAATTTAACTTATGCTCAGCCAGGCCGATGATGACTTTCAATCAGTTTTCTTTGAACTAGCAGGAGACCTGCGAATATACATGCTTATGAAATTATCGATAAAACCGTACCGCTTATCTCAGCTTGCAACGGATTTAAATGCCACTATGCAAGAGTCACATCGTAATATTAACCGATTAATTGATTCAAAACTTGTGAAAAAAACAGGGGAAGGTGAATTGTTATTAACTCCATATGGCGAGATTATTGTTTCTCTTATTCCAAATTTTAACTTCCCATTTAAACATAAAGACTATTTCCAAGAACATACACTTAGTAACCTACCGTTAAAATTCATTCAAAGAATTGGTTCTTTGAACGATTGTGAAGTAGTCGTGGGTGTAATGGCTGTTCTTCAACGTTGGAAGGCCGTTTATCACAACTCTCAAGAGTATATCAAGGAGGTTATCTCCCAAGTTCCAATCGATCTCATAGAAACCATTGCTGAAAGAGTGAATAATAATGTCAAATTCTGTTATATATTCCCGGCTGATGTTGTGATTCCGAAAGGAAGAAATGAACTATTAAAAAAACTAGGATGGAAAAATCTCGTATCTAAAGGTATAGTGGAACGTCGGATGATGGATAAAACCAATATTGTAACAATATTTAACGAAAAAGAATCCTGCATATCCTTTCCGACGTTAAAAGGGGAACCTGATCTTAATATCATGTTTTATAGTAAAGATGCCTCTTTCCATGAATGGTGTGAAGACTTTTTCAATTATGAATGGGCCAGGGCAAAGTTATTTGATGAATCTAAACTGAGTCCCGAAATCTAGCTTTCTCAAATGCCATTGAACTAATAAATCTGAATCTAAATCACGTTTTTATATTTGTTATAGGTAGTAATCTGGTATATGCCAGAAGCTTTTGTGCTTATGAATGCAGAATTGGGTAGTGAGGAATCAATTGTTAATGAATTAAAAAAAATAGATCTAGTAAAACATGTTTATCAGGTTTATGGTGTCTATGATATAGTAGCTTTAGTGGAAGGTGAAAGCATGGATAAAGTGAAAGAAACTATAACATGGAAGCTAAGAAAACTGAATGGGGTAAAGTCTACTTTGACTATGATAGTAATGGAGTAATCAAATTCCATCCATTCCTTCATTCTAGTTTGATAAATTTCTGGTAAAAGATGCTGATAGCAACTTTAATTTATATCCTCATTTTGTAAATAATTGTGAAATTATTTTCTAAAAAAAATACAAAGGATAAAAATAAAAAAAATGAGAAAGATGACAATAAAAAGAAATGCAAATATTGTGATATGATCTTCGAAGAAGATGATCGGCTAAGACGACATATTAAAAAAGCTCATGGTGCAGCAAATAGCGATATGCCTAATTTCAACCCTTTTGGCACATGAAAAGCACAAATATTCTTGTATTTTATGATTGACCACTTGCTTTAATTATGTTCCCAATTCATGATGATACACCTCGATTAAATGGACGACCATATGTAAACTATGGTCTGATTGGCCTGAATGTTATCATTTTCATTTATGAAGTCATTGTTACTTCTAACTTTTCCAATAGATCAGCAGTTATTATATTATTTTATAATTATGGTTCTATTCCAGATCTGATTCTTTCGGGTCAAAACTTGGGATCAATTTTCAGTTCAATGTTCATGCATGGAGGCATAGCACATCTTTTAGGTAACATGTTCTTTCTTCATGTTTTTGGTGATAATTTAGAGGATCGCTTTGGTCATTTCAAGTATTTGATGCTGTATCTTTTTTGGGGGGTTATGGCTGCTTTTGCCCACAGTATTTATGCTGTATCTACAGGTCAAGGAGATATACCAGCAATTGGTGCATCAGGAGCGATATCAGGTGTTTTAGGCGCTTATCTAATTTTCTTTCCTCATGCCAAGATTCATACTATTATATTTGCATTTTTCATAACTACCGTCAGAATTCCTGCAATAGCATACATTCCATTTTGGTTCATAATGCAGCTAGTATTTGCATTTATCGGTCAATCTGGCGGAGTTGCATATTTAGCTCACATAGGTGGATTCATTGTCGGCTTGGGAACTGCTTATGGATGGAAGTTCATTTCGAATATGGTTTCTAAACAAAGACAATATCCTTCACAAAACTATAGCCAAAGGTATTCTATGTCCCAGCCCTCTTTTTCAAGCGACTCATCAAATAGAAATGACTATTCAAAATCTATGAATACAGATAATTTGGAAAAATCCATTACTCCGGAAATCATAATTGGAGACAAATTCATCGACGTAATAGTAGAAGATCGGAATGCTTCGAATGAATCTCAAATTCAAGCAAATTTTGATGAATCCATAAACACCTTATCCGTCCTTAATATCGATACTAACAAGAGATATGAGATGTCTGTTCCACATCCAGCAAATACCATTCTACATGTCTCCAGTGTTTCTGCTAGAAATGGAATCATTAGAATAAGACTAGATATGAATTGAAGGCTCTGTTCATTTAACGAAATCTTATAGCTTGAAGACATCCTATCTCTATTGTGAGTACTAGAAACAGAACGCCTTCAGAATATGTTT
>DATEIH010000226.1:0-6078 GCA_035279165.1 Candidatus Nitrosocosmicus sp.
GCCATAATAGGTTGTGGAGCCATCGGGCGTGAAATTGCCCTCAGTATTGACGCCAGGAAAATACCAAACTGTAAGTTATCTATCTTATTTGATACTGATTCTATAAAGCTGAGATCATTACATGAGGATTTACACATCAAGCCTTCAAGTATATTCAAAAACTTTGATGAACTTATCGCGTCAAATGATTATCAAGATGTCCGCCTTGTCATCGAGGCTGCATCTGTTAAAGCAGCTCATACATACGCTGCTACAATACTTAGACAAGGTAAAGACATTATGATAATGAGTATTGGTGCTTTTTCCGACCCTACGTTTTATGAAACCATTCTTCAATTATTAACTGATAACGATAACAATGTTTTTCTTCCATCTGGAGCTATTGGTGGGGCCGATATTATTCGTAGCGTAAAAAACTACATAGATAAAGTTACTATAGTTACCACAAAAAGTAACAAATCGCTAAAAGGTGCACCATATTTTTTCAATAAGAATATTGACATAGATGCTATCAAAGAAAAAAAAGTTATTTTTGAAGGTAATGCTATTGATGCAATCAATGGATTTCCTTCAAATGTTAACATCTCAGCGTTGGTTAGTTTAGCTGGAATTGGGTTTGAAAAAACTATGGTCCAAATAGTTGTGGATCCTGGTATAAAAAACAATCAGCATGAGATTAGGGTCGATTGGAAGTTTGGACATTTCCAAATCAGCGTTGATAATATGCCAAGCCCCGACAACCCCAAAACCAGTTATTTGGCCATATTGTCAGCAATCGAGTGTCTAAGGGGTATTTGTGCAAAGAACTTAAAAATAGGCTCATAATTAACTCATTGCTCATTGCAATTATCTTGTTATTAGTAGTGTAGTATAACCACGACTTTCTCTAACAACTTCATTTTCTAATTCTTCAACTTTAATAGTTATTGAAATTACTTCTTCATCGTAGGGCTGATTTGGGTTAATCACAATGAATTCATCAAGCAGATCCGATGAGTCAAAACTAGTGTCGCTATAGTTTACTTCTATTTTGTTACTAGAAGATAATAAAAAAACATTCTCTTTGTCATAGTTGCAAAGTCTAACTTGTCTTTGTTGACGCGGGAAAGACCTTAAGTTAAGTTTTATGGGCTTTTTTTCATGAATTATGTACCTTTTTTGATTGCTACTAGATACATCTATCTGAAATGGGTAGCCCGCAGTAGTTTCAGCCATCTTATTGATCCCATCGTTCATAATTATGTCAATCTTTTTTATGGAATTTCCAAACTCAAATATCCAATTATTTGTTTTACTTACGATATCATCGATTTCGTTATTCCTTTGATCTTGTTCATCCTTTGACAGCTGATATCTTTCTACCCAATCCTGGTAGTCTTTACTTATATCTTGTATAAACCCAGTGCATGTGTTCTGGTAATCTTCTATACTAGTGGCTCGTTCTGAGTCTGTGTCGGACGCAAACATAGTAAGGTATAGTCTAGTCATTTAACTTATTTATTAAACTTTAATTTCAACATACTTGTGGATGAATTTACTGACCTTTTGCTTGAATTAAAGAATAATATAGATGCTAATATTGGATTTTTTCAGAGAACTTCTATACAGAATCCTACACTTGCATACTACAAGCTAAATGAATTGTCAAAATTCGTCGGGTTAAGGCATGGTCTAGTAATGGAAATTCATTTTCCAGATCGTAGGAAAATAAGTGATATTAACCGCTATGGAACTGAAAACATCAGTTTGGTATTTGATAAATTTAGAAAAACTTTTCCAATTGGACGAGACGAGATAAAACTCCATGCAAGCAAGAGTCTATTAGGCAATCTTCAAATCGTTGACGCCTATATGTATGAAGGAAAAGAAGGTCTGAAAATAAATATTAAAGATTCCGAATCAAACATGTCGCGGATAGATCTATTACCGGGGTCTTTTCATCTGTGGACCAAAATAGATAGTCAAATTCAGAAGTTTGGTGATTGGTTACTATCTAATGTTTATTATGAGAGAGCAAAAACCAAAGGAGGAGAATTCTCTTCGTAAAAAATTTGGTTTATTGAGCTACTAGGTTAAAAGTAGCAGATTCAACAAACATCCCCAGATCCTCTCCTGATGCAGTCTCAATGGTAATCTGGAGGTATTTCTCACCTGGTGTGTCAAATTTATATGTAAATTGGCCAGTTCCGTCGTTTGCCCTCTGATTCTTGAATTCATCTAGGACTTTCTTATTCTCATCCATTACTTTATATCCATACGTTACTCTTTCGACGATGTTATTCTTATCATCTGTAAATACTACACCAAAATTCGTGTTATTACCTGCTTTTATTTCAGTAGGTTCCCATAATAGCTGAACATTGTAAGTTCCTCTAGGTGTCTGAATATTCAATGGTGGCACTGGAATTTCAACTTGGCTTTCTGGGATGGGTGGTTGACCTTTTCCAGTTGCTTTCAATTCATAAGCATACTGGATTGGTGGTTTCCCAAATGTGACATCTGCAAATGTTTCTGCTTTTATCGGGTAAGGCATATCTTTATTTGGATAAATATGATTATCAACGCTCTTGTGGTAGGATATATCAGTGGTATCAAATGATCCAGCTTGGGTTGTAACCTTAGCGCCACCTGATGGCTTTATCTCTGACCCTCCTATTGCTGCTATTTTACCCCAAGTTGGGGAGCTTAATGACTGCCCAGGCTTTGGTACAAATGCTGATAGCCATGTTAATGTTGTCGCATAGGCACTTCGATACGGGTTCATCTCAGAAGGAATAGGTGAAGATCCTAAGGCTGTGAGATCCAAATCACTAAGATACAATGTGCCATTGATTACTTTACCTTGATCAACCACAAATGTAGGAGCTACCCAGTATTTTCCTGTTTCATTATAATTTTTGAAATAAATAGTAATCGTAAAAGGCTGTCCTTGATTAGTATCTGCATTCTTGATTTCATAAGTATAATAAGTATCTGGCTTTACACCTTTGCCTACATACCAGTTGTCTGCTTGAGCAAAAGCCATCCCAACGAATTGATTGAATTGCATGGCAGATGCCCCTAGCATACCTATAAGAAAAAATACTAATATTTTATTTACCATTTTTTTTCTATTCATTTGTATCATATGATTAGGTTATTTACTCTTTAAATGTTTACTATATCCTGGGTATCCAATTAATAAATGAGAGAAGAGATAAATTAGCAAATTGTATTTACAAACACATAAAATGTGTAATTGTACAAAAATTCACTTTTATGATGTCGATTTTAAATTATACGGTATGAAGGTGGTTCCTTCTTGCAAAAATTGTGGCGACCCTTTAAGTGAAGACCAAGCTTCAAAGTTTACAAAAGATTTGATGAAATATTGGGGATTTGAGGAAGAGAAATGAAGATAATTCATGCTGCTAATTCCTTTCCATTACGTCATCTTTATTAATATCCTAAATAAAAACAAAACAGTGGTATAATGTGACCAAGATGTATAATGTGAATATAGAAGCAGAGGGATTTGATACAAATGAAGCACAAGAATGGGTTAATGAAATGGGAAATGTTTATGCAGATATGGAGGTTTCAGATGTAAACGTTTCAGGAAATAAGATTAGTTTTAAAGCAGGGTTTTCTGGCATGGACGACACAACAGAGGATGATATAAGGATGAAATTAGATGAATATATGACTATGCATGAGCTCTTCCAACCAAAAAATGTATCAGTGACAAGCTAGACTTCCTTCAACTCCATTTTTTATATAGTTATAAATATCTATTGAAGCTTATATAAGTTTATAAGTGAGATCGCCGACATTGATATGGTTTTCAAGTATGACTTGTAAAGGTATTTGTATCAGACATAAAGCTCAAAAGCCGGTGGGATCAGGCCGTTACGCAAGCGGTCAAAAGCGATGTCAAATTTGTGAAATTTTCATAAAATGGGATGGTTTATGGTGTCCATGCTGTGGCTATAGATTAAGAACTAAACCAAGAAACTTAAAATATAAAGCAAAATTGAGGGCAAGAAACAAAACAGTTGAGCCACTAGAACAAGCAATAGTGATTCAATAATTACTATAGATTAGATTTTTATTAATTTCTAATAGTAAGTTTACTTCCTTTAACATCGTTATTTTTTCTTTAGTTTGGATATCAGCTATGAGGTTCAATAACTTATTGTATTTTTGAATGAATTGACCAGAGTACCCCTTATCTAGAACAAAATTACCTATCAGTAAAATGCCATCAACATACATTGATTTTTCCTTAAAAAAATCTAACTTATTTAAAAATATGCTATTTTTTAATTTGTCTTCATGCCTAATTAGAAATCTTAAAGATTTTTCACTCCTAGATAAAGTAGATATATTCGCTCGATTAGTTCCAGTATATTCTAAAAGGAGATCGACATGTTCCCTAATTTTTAAATTCTCATTTTGAGTGACAAGGTTTATCTGATGTTTAAGATGAGAAGGTCTAGCTTCTGAATGTAAGTATAACTGAATAAATAATTTTATGGTCTTGAGTGAAATCATTTTTAATTGGAACGAAATGAATTTTTCATCCACAATTTCCCTTATAAGCAAATTATACAAATTTGTGATTTCGAAAATATTTCTGATAATAATAGTTTTCAAAGTTAGGTTGAATGACTTTTGAAATATATCACATTTTTCAGAAAAATAATTAATAATGTTGGGTTTCAAAGATTGACTTGGAAATTGAACAAAATTGGAATATTTGATCTTTGGGTTTTTCATAAATTCTTGT
Source organism: Candidatus Nitrosocosmicus sp. (assembly GCA_035279165.1). Classification (GTDB taxonomy): domain Archaea; phylum Thermoproteota; class Nitrososphaeria; order Nitrososphaerales; family Nitrososphaeraceae; genus Nitrosocosmicus. Next base: position 4,769 of record DATEIH010000226.1, read on the forward strand.
ATGGACAATATTAAAACCTCATAAACTCTGTTATGGTTTCGAAACACATTAGATTCTTGTTTATGTGCCAAATCTCTATGAGATAGAGTCTTTTTGTGATGTAGCGATATTAGATCGTATTCGCAACATTCATGGGGGATTATTCCATCATCAGTATGACATCCTATCAAGATGAAATCCAATTCAGGAAATTTTGATCCAAGTAAATAAAATAAATGTTCATTGTCCATAAATGCTCAAATTAAATAGATTGTACATATATTAAAATTAACTTCTTCAAAGTTGATAAAAAATCCAATTAACCTGATCGATTCTCCTATGGTTATTGGGGACAATAGTGTTCTACGGAATTAGAGAGTAACTGTAAATCAGTAAATGTCTTAACTAACCAAAGATATTGATTCTTAATGGGACCAAGGGGGTTTTAATTCACCCAAATTCCCTTTATTGGGTTGATTTGAGAATTAAGGTATTGTCGGTATCTTTCTATTTTTCTCTCTGTTTGGAACCGGATAAAAATATTAATTCATATTAAAATCTTATTCCTTGAAAAATAATCTTACTTTAGATCTTAGGAACCGACAGGATATAATTTTTGAAACCGTACATTGAGGAGGTAGAATATTAGACTCGATCAACAATCATTCACATGAAAGTCCCTTTTGCTAATATTATTCATATATGCATAGTGACGTTATTGTCTTTAACCTATCGTGCCGTCTCCCGTCACTTAAAAGCTTATTGTCAAAAAACAATGAAAGTGAATATACGGAGGTACTATAGGTTGTTTAAGTGTACAAATAAGAACGCGTTATTTTCTAGTTAATGTATCTTTCTAAATTTATTCTCCCTACTTATCGCTAATAATCTGGTCTATCGTCCCTTTCAAATACAGGACCTATAGAAGCCCCTCTGCCAGCTCCAGTAAATGTTCCTCTGATCTTTTCAACATTCAAATTATTCGATATATAATCAAGCATCTGCAAGTTAAAACGATGTGCTACTACAATGTGAGTTCCATGATCATAAAATGCAGGCATTACTCCTAAACCTTCTTCAATAATGGACCTTATTTCATCGGTGTTTGGTTTTTCTTTAAGAAATATCTCTATCGTATACATTGGTGAGTCATCTCTCTTCAATCGATGAAGCATGTCAATAACCAATCTCTGGTCCACTTTGGGCAGACCCTCTGCCATTGAATTTTCAAATTCATCAAATTTCTTTACGATAGTGTCAATGCCGCTCATCCCTTTTTTTAAATACATAATTTGTATAATAATTTATCGTATGTCTAATATCAATTAGCT
>DATEIH010000227.1:0-2105 GCA_035279165.1 Candidatus Nitrosocosmicus sp.
TTTCTCAACATCAAACTTTTGATAGTGAATCATATGATAAACAACAGGCATTATGAACATGGCAGTTGCTGTTGTTACTGCGTAAAGCGCTCCTAAGAGAACTAGGTTGTCAAATAACTTGAAGTAAGATGGAGGATTTACCGCGATATCCAAGAAAAAACCAAAGAAAATCGAAGAGGAAGCTCCTAATACAATAGCCCAGTCTAAAAGCGATCCAACTTTAGAATAATGTTCTGTAGAGCTACTCCTTACAGGATCATCCTCTGGTTTAGATTTCAATGGTGAAATACATTAAATTGTCTTCGCTATTTAAACATCGACATACCTCTCGCACACAATTGCAGGAGAAATGGTTTGGGCTCACGGGATTTTGAGTAACCTCATTTATCATCTCAAGATCGAATTCTTTATATTTCGTATGAGTAGTATTCCTGAAATTGAGTATGTGAGCAATTTGATTTCAGGTAATAACGTCTGTTTTCTAATCATTTAATTACATTGTGCAATTACAAAAAGTCTTGACAGTGAATCTTCCGAGTCAAAAAATTTAGTTAAAGGTATACGGATATATCCTACCTAGTTGACGTCTTAATTGCAATATCTTCACGCATCGCTCAACTAATATTCTAGCCATTTGAAACAGCTATAGATGATGATAGAGGGCAATTCATTATTTCAGAGGAAAAAACTCTTATCGATAAAAAAATGGTTTGTCTGATCTATTTCTTATCTGTGATTCGACTCGTATTGTTTTGATACATTAGATCATCCGGACAAATTTACATTTCTATTTTTTAGATATTTGTGGGATGATGTCCCCAAAACTAATCATTTTAACACGTCCGCATCTTATCTAGAAATAGACAGTCATGATGGGTTAGAATATATTATACGTACATTTTATTTGATTTGCTTATACATATCAGAGCTGGGCTTGCCGGGGTAGCTCAGCCTGGTCAGAGCGTTCGACTCATAATCGAAAGGTCGCGGGCTCAAATCCCGCCTCCGGCACTTTTTTTTGGACAGTTTATACATAGTTCTGCAAAATTTATTAAAAACCATACAATATTTATCAATAATGCAGCAATTTAGCAATATATAAATTAAGCAAATAATGAACTGTATTTGATTTGCAAAAATCAAAAAAACGTAGAAACAATTCTCGTGCTAGATTGATACTATCGCTGGTTAATAGATAATGATCATCGGATCCAAAACTAATCTTTTTGATTTTTTTTGGTGATGACAAAAATTTCTCTCCGTTGAACAATTGTAAATATTTTAGGAATAAGTATCCTTACGATTAAGCTGTTGATTGAAACTCTTCCAATCAGCATAACTATTGCAGCCGTTCCATTGCTCATAATTTATGACTTTGTCGAGACTGAGTCTACTTAACCATTTAAGAGATTGCAAATCAGGTTCAACCTCAAACTTTTTTACATATCCAAGACATAGATATGCAATAGGTTTAATGGCAGAAGGTAGTTTTAGAATTCTTTTCAAGTCTTTATTGCTGATGATGCTGACCCAACCAACTCCTATATTTTCAGCGCGCGCGGCAAGCCACAAATTTTGGATAGCACAACAAACACTATAAATCCCTGCCTCTTTTATAGTCATTCTACCTATTACATATGGTCCAAACCGTTTACGATCATAAGTTACACATATGTTTAGATTAGATTCTAAAATTCCTTCCAACTTTAAGTCTAGATATTTCCTTTTCCTTTCCTTATCTTTTGCAAGTAATTCAACTGATTTTAATCTCTCCTTGGAAAATGATTCTTTAATTTCTAAACGACTCTTTCTGTCTCTAATTAAGATGAAGTTCCAGGGTTGTGAATAGCCTACTGACGGTGCATGATGAGCGGCCGATAAAATCCTCATTAAAACCTCATTACTAATTTTCTTTTTGATAAAGTTCCTCCGTACGTCCCGGCGGGAAAAAATTATCCTATAAAAGATCTCTTTTTCGTTTTCAGTAAAATGACTCAATCCAGTACCTGTCAATTATCTAATAACAGAAATGACCATCTTTTAATATAGATTTATACTTTATAATACACGGGTTCTCAGAGAATGTAATATTAATCATAAGAATT
>DATEIH010000228.1:0-2033 GCA_035279165.1 Candidatus Nitrosocosmicus sp.
CTTTCGAAAAAATACAGCAATGTAAAATAGTATAAATATACTATCGGTGATACATATGTTAATTCTTAATTCTTACTACTACAATGCGCTTTTGGCTTTAAGATATATGGATGTTTAATTTACTATTGTTAATATTAAAATTTTTGATTTTTTATATCAACATAATTTAGTTTTGCTAGGAGTTTGGTCACTCTTCAATGGATTATTTATGCTTTGTCGCCCCTTATAATTTGTAATGAATAAAAATCAAAATGATAAAAAGAAATAAGATCGTGGAGAAAATTCTTCTTGACACTACTAATCAGTATATCAAAAATGAAAGGTCAAAAAATGAATCGGAGAATGTTTTGAATATAGTAGGTGAAAAACTGAAATCAAGAATAAAAGTATTTACTAAAAGGTCAAAGATAATTACAAAGACTTTAACACCGAATTTGATAATGAAAAAAAGCAAGGAAATGGGAATTAAAAGGTATAGATGAGGTTCTATGAATTTCCCGGGTTATCTATCTTTTCTTCTGGCTGCGATTTTTACAGTATTAATAAATTTCCTTGGATACTTATCGTTTCTCTTGGCAGTGATTTTTATGATATGTTTTATAGTTTGTCTAGCTTTTCAACAAATAGTAGCTTATCATAAGATCATAGAAAAAGCAAGGAAATTTGCGAATGGCGAATATCTGAAGAATTAAATAGATCATATATTTTATGTGCTTTTGTAACTGATTTTTTAGAAGATTATATTAAATCTGTCTCTCAATTCGTTATTACTGTCAAGTCCTAAAGACATAAATCGTATTCAAATTCAAAAGTCAGGTAGACAAGTGTGACTAATCTTTCTTTAACTAGAGTATAATTTGATTGACCAGCATCGATAGATTTCCTTCTTCCGACGAGAAATTCTATTCTTGCATATTATGGTCGTTACTTATGAAACATGTTGTTCTTGTTGTAAAGTCAGAGACCCAAAACAATTTAATATATAACCCGATGAAGAAACATTTAACAGCAATCAGGTAATTTAATGAAATCTAACTAATTTTCAATATTTAATCCTTATTTTGGATTTTCTTCATCTGTTCTTCTGCCAACCTTTTCAGTTCTTCTCTTGAAACGTCCTTCTTGTGGGTTGCAATATACCAGTTATTGCCTGCAAAATCTAAAACTCCTGCACCTCTATCTCCATAAAATTCATCGGTGGGTTCTCTCATTGAAGTAGCGCCAGCCGCTATTGCTTTTTGGTAAGTTTCATCAACATTTTCAACATACAAATATAAAAAACAAGGTATTGGTTTCATATTTTCATTGGAATCAGATATCATGATTTTAGAGTCACCGATTTGAACTATTGCATGCATTATTGAGTTTTCTGTTTCATATCTATCAATTTCTTTTGCATCAAATGCTAGTTTTAAAAAGTCTATGAGTTTTGAGGCATCTGTGGCTATTATATATGGAGTTACTGAATGAAAACCTCGTGGAATTGGATTGACATTTGCCATATTTGATAATACTTTTTATCCTATAAATTTCAGATTGCCTCACCTTTAACCAAGTTTGCACGTGCTAATACAAGTATTTTATAGACAGATTTTGAAATAAAGAAATAGTAATTCAATGCTCCTTAAGTTGAGGAGCATTGATCTGACAGTCAGCTAAAAATCAACTCCTGAATTCAAATTGTAGTCGTGTATACACAAGATTTAACATAGTGCAGGTTTGTCTAAACAAGAAGAGGCAATGGCATAAACTAGGTGAATGTAAACACCTTTTCATGATTTCATCTCTACACAAAAAGACTTATAACATGAATATAGCCACAATATTCCTTCTTTTATTTCCGAAATTACATAGGAAGACACATCGTCATCAATATCATCGAATGGTAACTTAGAAATTACGTGTGTATGAACACTATAGGACTATTAGTATATAAAGATGTCATAAAGATGAGTTAATGGATGCCTCTCAAAGAGTCATAAGAATATGCCACCATCTATCCAATTGTAATTCATATTTCAACAATTTCAATG
>DATEIH010000229.1:0-6356 GCA_035279165.1 Candidatus Nitrosocosmicus sp.
ACTTAACACAAAATGGAATGTTGAAGTACTAGAACCAAGAGAAGGAATAGGAGGTCATTGTCTTCCCAAAGATACAAAGATGTTCATTAATTCATCTAAAACAATAAGAAGCAAGATACTTCAAGCAGCCATGGAAATTGATGAGGAATATAGAGAATATAGAAGTAAACTAGAGAATACAGAAGTTAAAATTCCAGCCGTATGATCCAATAACATTATTGCCATTTTTTTACTAAACTAGGATATCTTTCCATGAAAAACATAAAACCAAATGCTAGTGAAAAGATTCACCAATCCACGTGGATAACATTGGCAATATTGGGATCGACAATTTTGATCACTATGTACGGGGAAACCATGCTTTTACCCGCTATTAGCGATATAATTAGTGACTTTCATATTTCATACAGTACATCATCATGGATACTGACCGCCTACTTAATTTCAGGAGCAGTCATGACGCCTATTGCAGGAAAATTATCAGATATTTATGGTAGGAAGAAAATGGTGCTTGTGATTTTTATTATTTATATTATAGGGATCGCCATTGGCGGATTGTCAACAAATATTTACACATTAGTTTTGGCAAGAATCATTCAAGGCATAGGCATTTCAATGTTTCCTATAGCATTTGGTATCATAAGAGATCAATTTCCAATGTCTAAGATTGCAATTGGAATAGGAATTTTCAGTTCAATGTTTGCGGCAGGATCAGTAGTTGGAATGGCTATAGGTGGGACAATAGTCCAAAATTTTGGCTGGCAAGCTACGTTTTTCACTATAATACCTGTGGCAATTATACTTTGGATTATTATAAAGAAGCGAATAAAAGAAGATGTCACTGCAAATATCAACGATGGTAGTGAACAAAATTTAGATTTCAGCCTACCGAAAAAGGAAAATACCCCATCAGATCAAAGTAACCTTAGTGATAAAAAACCTAAACATCATATCGATATTAAGGGAGCAATATCACTAGCTTTATCAATTTCAAGTTTCTTATTAACTTTAACATATTTTGCTAACATAAATAGCGAATCCAATAACTTTACATCTTTTGATGCCATAGCTCTGGGTTCACTTGTTACATTGACAATTTGTTCATTGATAGCGTTTGTGATCATTGAAAGAAAGGCAAATGATCCGTTAATACCACTCAGATTAATATCAGATAGGATTTTGCTACCCTCAAATATTATCCTCTTAGTTTTTGGAATTACAATGTTTATGATTTATCAAACCATACCTATTTTGGTAACTAGCCCAATACCTTTTGGATTCGGTGGGGAAGCAATGGATAGTGCAATGGTTCAATTGCCTTTCATGATAGTATTCCTAATATTTGCTCCATCCTCTGGGTTTATAGTATCAAAAATAGGTAATTTCAAACCAATTGTTGTAGGAAGTGTTTTGACTACATTTGGTTTTGCTAGTTTATTTGCATTCCATGCAAATGAATTTTCAATTTCACTAAATTTGATAATAATCTCCGCGGGATTGTCATTGACACAAGTCGGAGCTTTTAATATCACGTTACAGCATACCCCACATCAGTATAGCGGAGTTTCAATAGGGATATCAGTAGTATTAGTTTTAATGGGTAGTTCCATAGGTCCGGTAATTGCGTCAACTTATATGCAAGCTTTTCAAGAGTCAGTAATCGGCATTGGTGGACAATCATTTCCTTCTCAGTTATCGTATGATCTCATCTTTATAACTGCAACAATAATTTCTATGATATCCTTCCCCTGTATGATACTATTGAAAAGAAGAACTAATCAAATTATCTCTAAAAGGGCATGAGCATAAATTCTCCAGTTGTCGCACTTCCCCAAAGTGCAACTGGATATCAACTAAAAACCCTTAATTGAAAATTGGTTCCTTATTTTCAGAATTCCCGTACGAGGTAATTTAAATAAGAATCAAGGATTATGAATCATAATTGATAATTCTGACCAATGCAGATAACAGAAATCACATATCAAAATAGTTCAACGAATATATTTATTGGAATTCCATTAGCTCTCATACCAATTCTGATTTTACCATGCTCATAGGATATATCACCTATGCTGTCCTTTAATCCTCGTGACGCAAAATGCAAATGGTTACTTCGCAGGTTTATTTTGTAGGTCCCTTCATTTTCATTTAAGAGTCCAGACAAAAATATCAGGTGGCCCTCGCCTTTCAATTCATCAAGTTCTCTACATACAGGCTTTATAATATTCCAAGCTTCTGCTTCTGTCAATTCTTTGGTCAATTCTAGTCAATAATTAAGACCCACTATTATTGGTTAAGATCGATTTGTCCGAGATCTATTGATAAAGATAAAATGTCTAATATTATAGATTCGATCCTAGTTAACAAATATTCAACTAATACTTTAAATAGTAATTTAATCAAACTAAATTTGATGTCTTAGCAGCAATGGTAAGGAAGAAAATATTTAGTAGAATGAAGATTTCCGAAAAAAGATATGAGGTATTTTTAAAAACTCAGATCTATCTAGATATAAATATTTTGTAATAAACTTTCAATTTTTGTTATTTTGTTATTACATAATCTATCTGTATTTAGTACCATCTAAAAATATTATAAACAGTGTATCACAATAATATAATTTTTTGATCAAAGTACATTAATTCAAAACGTTCATGACCTTCAAATAAATAAATGAAAGAGGATAAGTTCCTATAATTTCCTCGCCTTTTAATAACATCCAATACCAAAACAAAATAAAACAATGAGAAAATTAATGAATACCCGGCAATGAGTTATAGTGTGAAATTTACAAACTTTGAGATTTCTGATATTCTTCGTAAGATTTCGTTTCTCATGGAGTTAGACAATGACAATGATGATAACAAGTATAATTTAAATTTCAAAAATAGAGCATATATTAGAGCAGCCGATCAAATTGATAACCTACCGCAAAGTATTACATCTCTTTACGAGGAAAGAGGGATTAATGGATTATTACAAATTCCCTCTATTGGTAAAGCAATCTCTTCAAAAATAGAAGAATACATAAAAACAGGCAAGATTGAATATTACGAAAGATTAAAATCCAAATACCCTATAAAGATAGAGGACTTCGTTGGCTTAGAAGGAATAGGTCCGAGAACTTTGAGAGTAATAATTGACAGGTTACCAGTGAGAAATATCAGTGATTTAGAAAGGGTTGCTAGAGAAGGAAAGTTGGCAGGGATTTCAGGAATTTCAAAAATAAAAGAAGAAAAAATACTCAAGAGAATTGAATTTCATAACATAGGCAAAAAAAGACATCTACTCGGAGATATATATCCATTGGTAAAGCAGATAGAAAAATATTTAACAAATGTGGAAAACGTTTCTACTGCAACCGCAGTAGGATCCTTTAGAAGAATGAGGGAAACCATAGGTGATATAGATTTTCTGGTAGTTTCAGACGATCCAGATAAAGTAATTAACTCATTTGTAAATATGCCCGAAGTTAAAGAAATTCTAAGTAAAGGTAGTACTAAAGCATTTATTAAACTTAATAATGGGATGGATTCCGATTTATTGGTCGTTCCTAAAGAGAGTTATGGAGCTGCATTACAATATTTTACCGGAAGTAAGGAACATGGAATAGCTTTGCGAAGATTAGCACAATCCAAGGCGCTTCGCTTAAATGAATGGGGGTTATTTGATACTAAATCCGATCAAAAAATATCAGGGGAATCAGAAGAACAGTTGTACAATAAATTAGGTTTGGAATGGATCCCTCCCGAATTGAGGGAAAACAGTGGAGAAATTGAGATAGCAAAGAAGGGGTCAAAGGAATGGCAGGAAAAAATGAAGGGATTGATAAAGTATGGCGATTTAAAAGGAGATCTACAAGTACACTCAAACAATACGGATGGGAAAATGTCAATAGAAGAAATGGCATATTTTGCAAGGATGAATTTTGAACTCGATTATATCGCCATCACAGATCACACAAAAAGCCTAAGAATTGCTAGTGGATTAGACGAACAACAGTTACTTGACCAAGCACATAAGATTCAAGAATTCAATGATTCAATAAAAAGCGGTACTTTCTTTGTGGATGTAAATGAGTATAATAAAGAAAAACAGTTAGGTAGCAAAACAAGCAGCAACGAAAAGAAGAAAAGAAAAAGTGAGAGTAATTTGGGGGACTTTAGAATACTTTCTTCAGCTGAAGTAAACATCCTTAACGATGGTTCATTAGATATTCCAAACAACATTTTGGATAAATTAGATATAGTAGGTGCAGCAATTCATACTAATTTTTCCCAACCAATAGAGGTACAAACAAATAGGTTAATTAAAGCAGCCCAAAATCCAAGCGTAGATATCATCTTTCATCCAACAGGTCGAATAATTAATAAAAGAGATGGTTATCCGGTGGATATTCCGAAATTGATGACAATTGCAAGGGAAACTAACACAATTCTAGAAATTGATTCTCACTATAACAGGTTAGATTTACGTGATGAATACATAAGAACAGCTATACAGAGTGATGTAAAATTAGTAGTTGATTCAGATGCTCATCATCCTATACATTATGCATTTTTGGAATTTGGTATAGGACAAGCAAGAAGGGGGTGGGCAGGAAAAAAGGACATCCTGAATACACTACCTGTGTCAGAATTGCTCAAAAATTTGAAATAATGAAATTACTCTAATGCTTCAAAATGTCCTCTTCTCAATTCTGACCAATTTTCCTGATCGATCAATTTATTGTTCTCTCATTGTAGGATGTAAATTCAAATAAGATAACTAACATATAGATTCAATTTGGGATGTATGGAAGGAACATTGAGGAGATAAAAAAATCTATAACAAAAGGTTGGGACCAGATCTTAAGATCGGACTATAATAATCTATCAGAAAAAATTTCAGGTGCATCTCCACCCTCCGTGTTCGTTAGCAGTTATTCATATCCAAAAGTAAAAGTGGGACCTCTATTTTCACCATTGCGAACTGATTCAGCAATACTGGATCACCCCGAAAAATGGGCAGGAAAGTCCATTGAAGAAATAATAAGATACAAATTAGCACTAATTAGGGGCACACATTCAACACATGTAAAAACAAACCTGTATTCTGATCACTATATCCAATCCCTTCAGGAATTAACCATGGCAACTAAATCTACTGAAATAGAAGTTGCATTAGGGAGAAAACCCAAATTGAATTTAGATGAAATCTCATCAAGGACAACATCGGATTCTGACACTGTTCAATTTGGGATGGCCTCAGAGTTAGAGAGTTTGAAGATACCATCAGGTATTTCTAGTGACAAGAAAATTGAAAAGGCATTTTATGATCTTGACTTTAGAGCAGTAGAAGCAATCAACTATTTATACAAAGAAGGAATAGAGATAAGCAGAATTAGTAAAATCCTAAGTTTAGGAATGATTGGAGTTAAGAAAAATAGAAAACTGGTACCGACCAAATGGAGTATCTCTGCGGTTGATCAAATAATTTCATCTGACTTAATTAAAAAAACTAACACCTTTCAACCACTCGATCAGATTAGAATCTACAAATATGTTCACTTGGGGAATTATTATTCCATTATCTTAATCCCAGATGAAATATGGAGTTTTGAGATCCATGAAGCTTGGATAAACAATAAAGGAGATGCAAAGATAGAAACAGATACAGAGGATTCAAGTGGTCTGAAGAACTATCCAAAAATAGGAGGATCCTATTTCGCTGCTAGGCTTGCCGTCATCGAATTCCTACATTCCCAAAAAAGAAGTGCGGCAGTAATAGTCCTTAGAGAAATTCACCCAGAATACATTCTTCCTGTTGGGGTCTGGCAAATCAGAGAGGGAATAAGAGAGGCCTTAAGAATGCACTACAACAAATTCGATAGACTGGACATAGCGCTATCTTTCGCTTGTAATAACTTAACCATATCAAAAAATGAATGGATTGGAAATAGCAGTATAATTAAAGCAAGAAAGAGTCATAGCAGAATATCCGATTATTTCGGTACATCCTAACATGAATATAGAACATGGAATAAGGCACTTTTATACCCATGAGATATTCGCCAGTCCTTTCGGCTTTATTTTACAACCAGAAGTACGGATAATAGAGATTAGAAATTATAGTTTGCAATGTAAAAATAAGACTTGCCTTGTATTGTGACCGCTGATAGCGCATCCGTAGGTATTTAATAAATATACTCAAGATCTGATAATATTCTAATATGGCTATAATATTACAATGTGAAAAATGTAGACAAATTAGTAAGAAGACTTATTGTGGAGAGTGTAAAAAGTCGATTGACTACTTTGAAGTTTTTGAATACAACGACGAGACAATCGTTACTGAGTCTAGAGAACCAATAGAAA
>DATEIH010000230.1:0-7000 GCA_035279165.1 Candidatus Nitrosocosmicus sp.
AATACTGTAGTAGCAGTCATTCTAGTGGTAATGAGTGCTACAGGTATATGGATACTGATTCACAAATACCTATCTTCTGAAGAATTAATATTATTATAGTCAGTTGGTACTAGTTAGCAAAATACTTTACATCTCTTATATACCCTTAGTTTGCCTCTAGCAGCAATTCCATTAGATAACTTGGCTTCTGTAGGTTTGTTATGTTTGTAAAACCACTTATTGTAAGGTCATATTAATGCCATCCGAGCTTCTTTCGAACTCATAGGGATCTCTCTGTATGCTTGAAATACTGTTGGATTGATTGAAATTCTCTTTAGCTCCCAGATTGTCTGGTGTTAAATTATTAAACAAATAATTGATGTCTTCAGAGATATTTTGCAGGAGGAGGGGACCACCAGAACCGAAGGAATTCAACGAGATCAATATTGGCAATATCATCAAAATTACTGCAAATTGTATCATCAAGAATAATATTTCATTAAAGACTAAAATACATAATCAAATATTTGACAGTTAAATTATTGTGAAATAATCTTACAAAAAGGTTAAGTCAGGGTTCAAGAATTGTTAGAATCCACAAAAGAAAATGATGAAAATGGAGTTCTGTATTAACAATATTGGCACCAAATTTAACGTCTAAAGTATCACGTTGGACAGAGACTATGTTGAGAAAATAAGGATTTATAAAAACAATTAGAATCAAATAAAAATCTAAACCTAATTACTATCATATCTGAATAGATGTTCCTGTTGAATTAGTGTTACTTGGATCACCTACAATCGTTTAGTGACTATGGTGATTGAAATAGAGTCCTAAAGCTATAATCTAACAAAATCTAAATTTAATCAGTTTCCTGTATTCAGAAATGAGTCAATTAGATTAGATTAATTATTTCCAGTGTTTTCTACTATTGAGAAAAACTTAATCACATTGCTTTACTGTGTTTGATTCTGTTTTATAGGAAATCTTTGTGTTTGCAAGATAATTGACTAACCTTGAAAAAGCAATGCTCTCGTTCGGGAGGACTCATTATGACGGTATGTCCGCCTTCTGCATCTATTTCAATCTATGTAGAGTTCCTTTTGAAACAAAAATTATATCCGCTGATTTAACCCTTAATTTTCACCTGATAAGAGTTCATGCTCGTCCGCAATTATAAAAAAAGTTTTAGGTTATTCTTAGGTATGTATAGAGAATCTTTACCAATTCTTACCATGAATTCTTATTTCGTAATTCTTTTATGATTTCTTGTTGTGAACTGTCAAGAAATATTGGTGAATATTTTTTGTACTTGTTTCTTTACGTCATTTGGTATATTAGGATCTTCAATTATCATATGAAGGTCGGTCCTACTAATACAAAGTCCATTATTATTTATTTTGTAAAACCATTTGATATCAACCGGGCTTAGTATATCTATTTGTTTGTTACATCCTTGCATCCCACAAATGGTTAATTCATCTTTACTGAAACAAATGTGTCCAGATGTACATTCAAAGATCATATAATAATTATATTCGACTCATATCTAAAAATATTTGATTTGTTCTTGCTTAATCTTGTTGTTTATTATTTCTCTTTTTGACTACGTGATGTAATCCGCATTAGATTCAGCTTATAATTTCATAATCACAGTATATTATATTATAGCAGGAAATAATAACAGTATTATCTTAACAAATTCAAATATTTAAGATTCGCATTGTAGTATATAAGTCAAATATTGTCTGCACAAAAATGCAAGTCGATTGTAGCAAGAATAAGTTCGAGCCAAGAGACACTGAGGTAGGTGGTCAATATTTGTTATTCATTCATTCGCCATTTTTTATTACTGTAATTCGTTTGAATTAGATTAAAACAGTATATTATGGTCACCATTGTCTTTAGTATTGTAAATGAGTGATAACTTTTCAGTAGACTTGAGTACATACTAAACTTCCGTATATTTTGCCAAACTATAGCTACCTTAAAGAGTCGAATCGAAGGTAAAGGTAAAGGTAAAGGTAGTACAAGTACTAGGTTGCGGGAAATTTTTCAGGTAGTTCTTGAATTATCCGATTGGTATCTTTTCATCCCATATAACAACAAGGGATCAAATATCTTGAATCTATATTTTTTAGTTATGTTATTGTTGGTTCGATTGCATATTCATAAATTCCTTCACCAGTTAGGAAAAATGCATAAGCACCGAATATATCTCGTTAATTCCGGTATGGGATTTGAGGATTTGGCGTATTTAATTGGACTAATGATACCAACATGTGGCCAACTCTTATGATTATCAAACTTTGTTCCTGATATTTACGACTATAACTTGGTCATCATTTACTCATGGATCCGGAATACGATCCTGTCCATTATTCTTAATTTTTTGGATTTTAATTACATTTGTTTGGAAAGTTTTTGAACAAAAAGTACGGAATAGAAGGTAGCGTAGATTACAAAAATGAAGAATTATGAATTTGTTCGGATGTGGATATTATTTCACTTAGTATATGTAAAATCATTAGAAAAGACATTAGAATATGATAAGGTCCATTCATTCACTTTGATTGACGTCTGGCGATTGTTAAAGTTAAGTTTAGTATATGACTATCCAACAATTCTTGATTTGTGGAATCTACTAGAGGACTTACAACATAATAGTCTAATTCATATCGATGAGGATGCCGTCCTATCCAAATCACATCTGTTTATTACATCTGAGGGTTTGTTATTTCTTATACGCGTCTTAAAGGAATCAAAGACAAATAGTGATGTAAGTAGAATCAAGGAAAGGTTGTACGAATTATGGGCGAGGGAGGCAAGACTAAAGAAACCATTTGCGTCCTATAGTCTTATATCAAAAGAAGCCATAAAAGAAAGACTAGAAAAATATCTGAAAGAGATTGAACAAGGGAAAAATAATTGTATTGATAAATGAACCCGATCAATCAATCAATCAATTTAACTAATCCCAATGATAATCGATATCATTCTAGTGATAGGGTTCGCTATGTATTTAGTGCTCTCCATTTTTGCCTTAACTGTAGCCCCTTACTTAGCCACCGTGCCATAGCAGTATTTATAAATGCCAGAATTAGCATAAATCAAACCTAGATTTTCTAACTTATATTGATGGCAGGATCGATCTATTTTCTCATACAAGAATAAAATATGAAGATGAATTATCTTGATAAAGGAATGGAATTATGGAATAGTAACCATGAATATGGAATATATTCTTTTAAAATAGTATCTGAGGATTTCTTATTCTTAGAGAAGTTTTTCTTTTGATATGTCCTTATTAATTGGTACATTGACTACCTCTCTGACTCTTCCAATTATTCCATCTTCTAGAACTACCTTGATTCCATGGGGATGAAATTTGGATTTGGTCAATATTTCCTTTACTATTCCTTCACTTATCTTTCCTGTCTTCTGGTCGCTTTTTTTTATCACTTTTACTGTTGACCCAATTTTAATAGTTTCTCTGTTATTCCCAGACAATGATATATTTTTATTATATGATCACATATAAAAGAAATCAAATGAGTCTATCTATGGTTATTGTAAACAGACTTTAGTTGATAAATTATTTTGTTCATAATAATCATGTCACTAAAAAGTTTTAATCATGAATGGTTAGTGTCGTTTCTATAGTATTTTAAAATTTCCTCGGTTTTCTTATCTTCATTTACATCTTTATCCGAATCCGCATTAGAGGTTAGACTAAATTTTATAAAATCTGTTGTGGTAATTATTCCGACCGGTTTAATGAGATCTTTATCTTCTAACGCCTCATTATCATTCATCGTTTGTTTTGAATCTTTGGATATGACGAGTAAATGTCTTACCTTATTCTTTAACATCAAATCTGCCGCTTCTGCAGATGATGAATCCGCATTAACAGTAATTAGAGGAAACGACATTACCTGACTTGCCAATAATTGAGTACTGTTCTTATCAGTAACACACACTTTTCTCGCAAGGTCTCTCTCGGTGACAATTCCTAGAGGTATGCCGAATCTATCATCCATCACTACAATTGAACTAACCTGTTTATCCCTCATCTTTAGGGCGACCTCTTGTGCAGAGGAATTTGATCCGACAGTTTCGAGTTTTTTGGACATTATTTTGCTAATTTTAGTTGCCTCTTGGGTTGGCATTGGCATATACAGAGATTAAGCTGTCCGTTGGTATAAATGCATTAACTTTATTTTTTTTACGAACTTGTACAATACTATGATTTTTTATTTTCGTATACAATTATTTCCATCTTGACACGTTTTTCGTATATGATCCAAATGATATGTTCAATTCTATTCAGTTCAAATTCAAACAAATATTGACATATATCTAATATATATCAAAAATTGTTTAAAACATGAAGAACAATACAATAGGGCTTTGCCTCGTTTTAGATCCAAGAGGAAATTCAATCGATTCAAGTATTCAAATATAATAATGGGATATCTTATGAAATCCTGCCTTGTTGAGGGGTAATATATAAAAATCTGGACACCTATTGATGAACAAGTATTTCTCTTTCTAATGCCAAATTGTGTATCAATACCTACTAATTACTTTCTGAACTTGCCTTTTTTTGTCATAATCAATTAACAGTATTCGCGATCTTGTATAGGGCCTCATCTACAGAGTTACTTATACCGCTTTTTGCGAATCCCTTTCCAATGCCAGGTATTTTAGACATATCTAGATCCCATGTCATACTAACTACGGTATTATTGATGTCATTTTCATCATGCAATAAAGATATAGTTTTTACCCCAGTAACGGCGCCTTGTGTTTGATTTTCAATAATTGTAAATTGATCAGGGATAATAGTTATTATTTGGTGGGCCTTATTATCCATAAAGGGTGGTACAGGAACAGTAACTTCTCTTTCTACAGTGTTGTCTGATCTGTTAATGTTCTTCATAATAGATATTGGCCAATAATCTGGATTCTTATCCACATTTGAAATGATGTTCCAGACTTGATCTATTGATGCGTTGACTACCTTTGCGGCGTTGATAGTGTCTGTTTGTTCTGCAAAAGCTGTCATAGTAGTTGTAGTTGTGGTGTTAGGTTCAAAGAACAAAACAAATAGTGTAGAAAATACAATAAATGCTACAGTCGTTACTGACATTACAGTAGTAGTATCTTTTACAGATTTTTCTATTCTTAATTTTTGTGATTTTTGCATTTTGAAAATATTATATTTGATCATATTAACCATGTTGGACCTTTGAGATGTAACTTTGTTCCCCTATGGTTTTATACATGATCTGATTGTTATACTTTGATTATGCGATGAATATGTATATACTCCTGAAAATATTTACAGAATGGTCAAATGATATCCCTATCGGACATATGAAAACATTTTGTTACCAAGAACAATTTGTCCTCTTTGATTGATTCATTGTGGTTCATGAATATCGTGATCGAATCTTTATCAGGAAGGATATTCTCTTGAAACTTTGTGAATATGGTGAAATCAATCAGAGTAAACTTATGAGTTACTGTGGTTTGAATAATGTTAAACATAAAGAAATCTTGGATGAAATGGTTAGAAAAGGACTGATCAGTAGAATGGAAGAAAATTGGGGTAGCAAAGTTATAATCAACTACAAGGTCTCAGAAAGAGGAAGATTAATCTTGAATGAAATTCTATCTCCTTATGAAGAGCTATTTCCACGAAGTAATGAAAAGGAGGGGCGAGATTAATGAAAAAATCAAACAGCAATGATAACAACGATAACAACAAAGATAATTCTGATAACAACCATACTAGATCAGATTCCAGTATCTTTTACATAATGGATGGAATAATTGATCAACTAAACAAAACCAAGAAACTTTTCATTATTATGTTACTAACCATTATAATTATTCCTCCGATAGCATTTATGCTAACATTTATACTATTTGGATTTCCGTTTCATGATGGAGACTATAATAATTGGTCAAGAAATGGTTCCTGGGATGATGACTCCAGTTCTACCTCCAATTCTGGATTTAACTCTTCGTTTAGATTCTTGCCACTAATTCCTCTCCTTGTTTTTATCGTGTGGGTGGGCATAGGAATAAGACAGTGGTTTGTTCTTTCAAAATGGGATAAGAAATACAAGAAATATAGAGAATTACAGAAAAAAATTGACAAAGATTTGGGCAAAGATGATCCATAACTGGTTAAATAACTTTATTTTATGGTGCTAGCGTTACCAGACAAATAACTCTTATTATTTGTAAATGCAATATTCTATTGGTGATTGAGATTTAATCGAACTATCTGCAGGGTCTTGACGCATATAATATTTGTGAGCAGATTGAAATTACTTGCTAATACATTATTTGACAATATGTTGAGCATATATATCGAATTCCAACCATATTTTCGTATGTAGTGACATGTTGGTTACTTTGTATTCATATCGAGATATTTATTTATTTTTTAGACAATCGGTACAAACCCAAACATTGTCAATATATTTTCCTTCTTTAATTTGGCCTTCTTTTTCTATTTCTGGTTCTATATGATCGCTAACGAAGCTACCACATTTACTACAAGTAGGTATTAAATTTCTGACCATATTATTTTTGAGGTTAGATACTTCTTAAAAGTTTTGGTAAGACTAGTAATTATGCTATTTCGTAAAAGCATGTGTTATACCATGTATTATATCATCAAACAGAACCATCCAAATAGTGTGTAATTCATTCCTTTGAGTGAGGTAAAGCGTATAATAAATTGCTGACAATAATCTGTCGTTCTATGGTTAGATAATTATTCTTAATTAATAAAATTTTATTTATTATTTTCCTATCAATAGATGCTCTTTTTCAGTCTAATTCTAAAACTGCTAGAATATAAGAGTATTGCACCTAGTTAGCAAATCCCATATATTTTTTTTAGAATATCCAAGGTATGAATAAAACAAAAAATATTCACAACAACAACAACCAAAACAAAAAACTCTTTGTCGCATCAATTGCAATAGCAGCATTAGCATT
>DATEIH010000231.1:0-4231 GCA_035279165.1 Candidatus Nitrosocosmicus sp.
CATAATGGCTTCTTAGAAACCTCAAAAGTCATCCTTGTAAAGGGTCGCGGTTTACATAGATAATTAGGTATAGTTCAATCATTAGTTTGAAATAAGAATCACAATTTATGCTAATCTCTATAAAAAAAAGAAGATGAACTAATTCTCATTATTCATAGTCAATTATTTTGAAATGGTATTTTGCCATCTTAGTTGAGGGCGAAGTCACAGGAGCTTTTATTTTTATAATAACTCTAATATGGATTGATGCATTCGACTACAATAGTTTGAAACAAAGACACTAAATGAAAATCTTTTGAATTTTGCGGATATTAAAAGTGATATATCGTAATCTTGACAAAAAATCAAAAAGTACACTATTCGCTGCGAATAATTCCTTTAATCTTTTGTTTCATTTCATCAGTTATATCTTCTTCTTTCATGTTGTGATGACTTTTGGCATGATCAATACCATTTTTTAAAACTTCCTCTTCTGTTTCACCTTTTACTATATAATCACAATCAAATCCAGCTTCTCTACAACTTATCGTTTTCATAAGTTAACTTTGGACTTGTTTCTTATAAATAATTATGGTGCTATATCTGGGATTTCCTTTGGATCAAAAGTATTATAGTTCAAACCTATTTCACAATGAAGTTTGATGTACTTTAACTAATTTTAGCTAATTGCTCCCTAATGCGTTTGTTTATTGTATATGCATGATCCTGAATCTAATAATCAATTTATAGTTCGTTTCGATCATGCTATCAATGTCATCAAGGACTGATGACCACCTTAGCTTCTCTATAAATCATGAAATTACGGTTTTTGAGTTCATCTATTTTTTGCTTTTACTGTAGAGTTAGATCGACTTGCGGAATCGTAGTTTTGACCAATGAGTTTGCTTGGAATTGCGGTAGGTCGGTGAAACCCCATGGTTTTAGCCCTATCAGTCCGTTATTATTGAAAATTGTGTTTGGGAAAACCTTCAGGAATGTGTTGTAATCTCTAACGCCGTCATTATAATAGGTTCTTGCAACTGTTATTCTATTTTCGGTTCCTGCTAATTCGTCCATTAATCTAGTCACGACTTTATCTGATTTCAAAGAAGGATACGCCTCATAAGTTAATACAATCTTGCCAAGAGCACTTTCAATCAAATTGCTTAGTTGAGTTTTTTGAGAAATTTCGCTGCTTGGTGTGGACATCCATTGTGTTCTCAAGCTAGTTATTTCATTAAGAGTTTGTTGCTCAAATTGCATATATCCCTTTACAGATTGGACCAAGTTAGGAATCAAGTCATAGCGTCTTTGCAATTGTGTATCAGTATCTGCTGCCAACCTCTTTACATTTTCATTTTTTGCTAATGCTGCATTAAATCCAGAATAGTACGTAACGATTAGTATTACAATGATAATCACAATAACAATAACAATACCTAGGGAAACAGCTATACTCTTGCTTACCACACTAACTTCCTCTATTGTCTAAATTGAGATTACTGTGCTATAAATAAACATTATCGTCCAGCGCCTCCTCCGCTAGAGCGACCTCCACCGCCGCCACTTCTTGCACCACTAAATCCGCTGCCACCATCGCTTCGTCCTCCTCCACTACCACTCCATCCGCCTCCACTACTTCCGCCATACCAACCTGCTCCTCCATAACTCTTCCATCTTCTCCAGTTTCGTCCACCTCTTCGGAGAGTAAGTAGTAATATACCTGAAAATATTATTGCAATTATTATTATTCCAATGTAGTCCACTTCAGACTGTTCCTGAGGTATCTTTGCCAATTTATAGTTCGGGTCGTCGATATAATATCCAATGTATTGTCCCAACGAAACTACGGTATCTAAAAATGCTTGATCTAGTACCGTAATATTTCCATTTTTAGCATCGAGATCTTTTGCGGGCACTAGATAGGTATCTAGTATTTCTCCGGCAATTCCGTCTGTGATGTTGCCTTCAAGTCCTCTGCCAACCTCAATTCGCATTGAACCGCCGGCATCATCAGGATTAGAGGAAAATAATAGCAATATTCCATTGTCCTTACCACCCTTGCCAATTCCCTTTATTCCGTCAAGATATAATTCATTAAATATATAGTTTGAAAGACTGTCTCTATCTTGAATTTCTTGTCCATATTTGGCAATACCATGTCCAATGAAACTTGGAATAGTATATACAATAACTTCAACGGTTGTTGAGTCATCCAGTCGGCGGAGATAATTGTCCAGCAAATTTTCATAATGCTCATTTATGATTCCAGCCCTATCATAGACATAATGTGTACGAGATCCTGTTGGGGTTGCTTCAATTTCCAATGTTTGCAATAATGACTCTATTGTTAGGGAGATTGCAAAAAAAATAGAAACAAACACCACAAGTTTGTACAAGTGGATATCGATAGTCAGTCCATTTAAGAGTAGCGGACCTAGCGGATTTTTTTTCAATGAGATCTCTCTTAACTATGCAAGAATTAATCTGTTAAGGATGTAAAAATTAGGCAAAGGGTTTGATCGGATCTGGCAAAATATTTCCTACTTAATGTAATCTCTTATCTTCAACCATTTGAATGCAGAAAATTTTAATTAAAATGTCGATGTAACACCTTACCATGATCTTCACAGCTAACTAAATAATATTTGCCACAACGGTAAATATGACACCAGTAGAACTTTAGATAATAATGATAGGAATGTTGTTGTTTAGACCAGCCATCTTTTTTCTCCCCACTCCGATTCACTATTGTTATTGCTTAAATGGTATAGTCAATTGCATTTACTATCTATTTATTTAATGACTCGCTTGATGTAATGACATTTGTACCTTGACTAATTATAATGAATTTATTAATAGCTAAAGAAACATCTTTAATGTGTATTTCATAAGTAACGCTATTGTCATCTCCTAAATAGTTAATACCTTGTATCTGTTGATCTGCTCTAAATCAACTAGTTCATTGACAACTTAATTGACAATTACTATTACAATAAATTGTGATTCGATGTTTCCATTTGCAAGATAACCCTATCCACTACCTTTTTGTTTCTATCCAAGTAGCTAGGTGATTCTATATCTATCCAATCTGTTCCAGAAGAAAATACATCGTAGCAATACATACTATTATTATCGTTAATCCTTATTTTTGATAATATATCTGAAGATAGATCAAAAGCTTTCCCTTCATTCTCATTTGATTTCATTTTTAAATAATTCATGATTCTGTTGCTAAAAATATAGATTCCTGCTGCTTCGGGGTGTTCAAGCTTAACAATGGGTTTTTCACTGAATTCCTTAATTAGGTACGTATTTTTGCTATATTTCTTATCCAGGACCAATCTGCCCGTTTCTTCTTTGCGGTGTGACCTAGCTATTAGGATTCCTATAATTCTATCTGATTCGGGACTTATCTCGATGTATTCCTTAACAAGACTGTTTATATCCAGAGCACACAAGTTATCCGCATACCAAACCATAAAGAAGGCCTCATTCTCCAAGCTGCTTATACACTCAAGCAGTGCACCTCCAGTTCCCTTCTTTCTGTCTTCAATGAAAATAATCTTCTTGCCAATGATATGTTCTTTACCCTCCAGGTAACTAATGATTTGTTTTCCATGAGAGTCAAATTCACAAACTATTATGATTTCTGTAATATGTGAGAATTTAGAAACGTATCTTATTATATAGTCAATTAAGGGCTTTCCGTTAACGGGAATCAACGCCTTTGGACTATAATCGCTGAATGGTTTTGCTCTAGAGCCTCTGCCACCTGCCAGTAATACTATCTTCATACAGTCCTATTTTACTAATGAATTTATAAAACAGTATCTGAAAAAATGCGGAAAGTCAAGTAAATTGCTTTAAATCTTTATCCGACTATCATTCAATTTTTTTATTATAGGTACACTCTAAATTTGTTTGGTTCTTTTAGAACAAGTGATTAATTTAACTAGATAATAGGATTAAAAATACTTTATCTCGATTGTCTGTATCCAAAGGATATTTTCAGGGTAAATAATTTGTATTAGGTTTAAAAACTTTCTTTTATATTGTTAACTCATGCTAGAAAAACAAGTCAATGAAATGAAAGAGGATGTGGATATAGGAATCGAAACAGAAAACAGAAAAGGGGTTGTAGGGATCCTTAATATTTTGTTAGCAGACGAATACCTGCTATTTACAAAGACACGTAATTACCATTGGAATGTAGTTGGCAAAGATTTCAAAGAGCGTCATGAATTTTTTC
>DATEIH010000232.1:0-4369 GCA_035279165.1 Candidatus Nitrosocosmicus sp.
TTCAGATAATGGAATTGAATACAGCCAAGTGCCAATTACAGTTCATCTAATGGGCAAAAAGGTACTAGGCCTTATGATTGATGTTAATAAAACAGGCGGTCATTTTTCGGGAGATAATGAAATGTTTGGGACCATGATTAGCGGAATAGGTCTGGATAATTCTACTACTTCCGTCAGTAATGGTAGCAGCAGCAGTACAATGAATGATGATATGACATATGAGTTAAACGATACTTACAGTACAAGTACAAGTACAAATATGAATTCAATGGCTCATATGACACATTGATTTCAGTTGACTTTAGAAGAATCAATCAAATTATGGTGGTGTGATTTTTAGAATTGCAGTCTAGATCATCTAGTTCATTTACTCTAGTAAACAGACTATGATTGAGCCTTCTTTATGTAAAGTCAAGATAGTAGATTGATGAGGTAAAATTAGTAAAAAAGATACACTATTATTTTAAGTATCATAATCATTGCAATTGCTTTAGCAAGTATCTATATTGAACTGGTTATAAAAGCTAAAAACCTAAGTAGGAATTCTGAAAGAATATCACCTTTTGTGGTCTATATGCATTCTAATTTGAGTATTTTAATTGATGGAAAACCAATTAGAATACCAAGCCAAGTTGGTATAGACAATCACTTATGGAATAACCACAGTCTTGACAGATTTGGTATACCAGGAATGCCGATAGACGAGGATGGAAAGTCTACCATGCCGGGAATGGCCCCTCCATATACTACAAATGATAAGGGAGGAATTAGTGTAGGCTCTGTAGTAGAAAGAAACTATACCATGCAAGATTTTTTGAATATATGGGAAGGAATATACTTGGATAATAAAAGAGTAAATGCTACAGTTAATGATAAGTCAGTAACCGACTATAGAAATATAATTTTAAAGGATAAAGAGCATATTAAACTGGATATCCATTCTGACCAATAGACAATTGAGATAATCACAAAAAAGATGTAATTACAGATTAGTTGTTCTACTACTGAATTTTAGAAATTTATGTAAAGATTTTTTACAATTCAATTATTTACTAAGCTGATGGGGACTTGATGGAGAATTATTTCCAATGAGATTGTTGTTGATATTTGTATTAGTGATTACTAATAGAATTTATCTTTAAAACTGTTGCCAATACTAACTTAGTAACTGCAGTTAAATAGGTCCAATTTATAAATTCCGGCAGATCCGAGGATGAATGATAGTGTGGATTTTTTTTCTGATCTGCAGATCCGTCGTAAGCACCTATTACTACGTGTCCATTAGCTTCAAAAGGTTCATAGTCACTGTCATAAATGGAATCCAAATGGAATTCAAGGTTGACCTCTGAGGCTAAATTTTTCATAACTTCTCCAAACACTATAGATTTAAGATCGTTTTCTTTAACCTGGTTGTGATTCTGATCCATATTATTATCCCTTTCAATGATTACTGTATTATCTGCAAAAAATGGATACCCAATCATGTCAAGGTTAATTAGTCGATACAAATCTATCTTGTTATCCTTGATGTATTTCACATAGCTTTTTGATCCTAATAGTCCCTGTTCTTCTCCAGAAAAAAGAACGAATTGGAGAGAATGTTGAAGGTTCTCATTTGCTAATACTCTTGCAATTTCGATGATGGCACTTACACCACTAGCATTATCATTAGCCCCCGGAGCACGACTATTTGAATCCCGTTTATTCTCCATGATACAATCATAATGAGCGCAAATGATAATCAATTTTTTATTAAAACCCGCCTTATTGCATATTATATTTCTAAGACTATATTCCTCATCATCAATAGTCGATTTAAAGGAATGATAAAAAGAATCCTTGTAACCTAACCCTCTAAATTGATCCATTAGCCAATCACCAGCGTCATTTAATTGCGGCGCTTTTGAATGTCTAGTGTGAAATTTAGATAAGCTGATTAGATCTTGTCTTATCCTGTCTGTATTCACTTGATTTAATATTGAACGAATATGTGTTTCGATCCTATTAGCGGTTATTTTTTGACTATTATCAAATGACCTTTTAGTAAATATTTGATTATTTTCTACTGAAAGAGAATCAAAATGGGAATATTTGCTCATTTCAAAAGTTTCCAATAGAATTATTCCGGATATATTCGAATACCATACAGAATATCTTAGTAGAATGTTGGTAATGAATCTTCATTAACTCATTTGTTTTTAAGAGCTCACGCAGATTGTTTTTGGGTTTATTTACCAATATCATAACATTATAATGGTGAAAGCTATTATTTAAATTTATAGAACTAGAGATTTGTTATTAGTTAAAGATTACGGTATTTATATGAGATTAAATATTGGGTTATATTACAAATAACATAATAAATTTAAAAATATCGACTTAATAAAGAATGTTTTGTTTATAGTTGTAGCATAATATTTTTTAGCACAAACCCATAGTCAACTGATGTTTAACTTGTGTCAGTAATAATGAAAGTGCACATAGTTTCAAGAATGTTCTTCCAGTAGTATTGATAGGTAAAAATAAAGAAGGTTCTAATATCTAGCCAATATAGAAGGAAAACCTATCTGATAACAATATCTTGCAGGTATATCTAATGATTGAACTGTACCCTTCTGGAGCAGTAAAACACTTACTGATTACATATACCGAGGCTCAACTACTAATGGCAAAGGGCCTTCATAGACATCAAAGATGATGGCTTATCAACGTATGTAATATTACTTAGATAATAACTATGGTAACCTGGG
Source organism: Candidatus Nitrosocosmicus sp. (assembly GCA_035279165.1). GTDB lineage: Archaea > Thermoproteota > Nitrososphaeria > Nitrososphaerales > Nitrososphaeraceae > Nitrosocosmicus. The sequence goes on from DATEIH010000232.1 coordinate 2,751, forward strand.
CCATCTTTATGATCATTCATGATTCTAGTATAATAAATCAAACATAGATTGAAAAGATAGGTTTGAATGATTCTAACCAAGTGATTCTAATTGATCACCTTAAAGGATTTCAGATTGGATCGTATTTCAATAGATAGTATGATGGAATCCATATTCAAAAGAATAGAATCGAGTCTAATCCTTTCTATTTTTTTATAAATAGAGAAACTTAATCAAAAATAAATCTCCAGTTGTAATTACTTTCTAATAGGTGAACTATGATTGGATCAAATTCAATAGACTTTTTAATATCGTCTATCTTGGAAAGTCCCAATTCTCTAAAAAAGTTTTCAAATCCTCCAGGAGTATATGTTACAAGTAGTTTGCCCTGATCTTTTCCAATTTTTTTATAAGAATGACTCTTGTCTTTTTCAAACCTTAATATCGCATCATTATTTCCCTTTAAAGTTTCTTTTCCGTATCTAAAGAGAAAATTGCCTTCAATCACATGTATTATCAATGCTTCGTTACCGTGTTTATGTAATGGTATTTCTGACTCTTCACCTTGAGGAAAAGTAATTTCAATTATGGAGTATTTATTCTCAGTTTGATTGCCAGAAACAAGAATTTTATAGATTATTCCATTAAGGTTATATTGTTTATTTAAGTTGTAATAGTCTTGGGAAAAGCCTTCGATGTCCTTTTTATCGCTCATCAATCACCATTTACTTATTTGGGAACATCAATATTTAAATAATTTCAAAATTTATCAGAGCTATCTTTTTTCTTGTACGAAATTCCTGGGAAAATCTCTCGTTTTAATATATCTCTTTCTATAGATACTCTGCCAGGTCCCGATAATAATAGACTAATTGAAGTAAACATCAATAACAAATCAACTTCGAAACCGCCTTGTCCCATAAAACCATTGTTTGCTATTCCTTTTCTTCTTCCTTTGGTGAATAATTATCAATGGTCTAATGAGAACCAGAACTATAACTATAACTATAACTACAAAGATGAAAATTCGGTCAAGTTGTAGCAAAGGTGAAGAGCATAGTAATGGCAATGATTCAGATTGTGAGAAAATTGACGATAAATGATTCCCAGTTGCAGGTCATGATCCTAATGGGTTTGAGCGTGATGGCGATGACATAGGTTGTCTAAGCTAACGAGGGAAAAATTACCAAGCAAATAATGAGATGAACAACAAACAGAACAACAGATCTACGAAATGACTAGCAATATGATGACACAAGATAAGAACTTTACAATTGAAGAGATGGATGAAATTATAGAGGAGTAACAAAGTGAAGAACAGAAAAATTCAGAAGATGATGTATAACAACAGCATGATACATCCAACAATGGTAGTGATGATGGCGGAGAATCTACCGAAGAAGTTGCAAATAAAGAAAACAAAGAAGAATCAGATAATAGTGATGCTGATGGCGATGGCGATGAATACAATTAGGCAGATCCAGTAGTATAAAAATAAGCCAAGCTAGACAATCAGATTTGTAGAACAATCCGCTTATTTTTTGTATATTTATATATCCAGTATAACAATAATCAGTATTGCATCATTTTTTATTTTATGAGACAATGTTTATTTTTCTAGTTTTTTTGGGAGCAATTAC
>DATEIH010000233.1:0-5058 GCA_035279165.1 Candidatus Nitrosocosmicus sp.
CATACCTAATATGGTTGGAATGGACCATTCTAGTGGGGATAGACTAGCAACTAGTCCAAATATTGTTTCTCCTAGAACAATTATGACAAATAATCCCATCCGTTTAGATAGGTGAACCGTATTAGGACCCAAGTTTACATATTTTTTGGTTATTAATATTGTTACTATAATATCAGTAATTACAGCCAATATCCAAAGTATAAAACTGAATGGTGCAGGAACAAATATTGAAATCCAATTATTGAACAGCCAGGATTACTTTAGAAGTATACCAGAAATGTACTCTAAACTAGTAAGTAATTATGCAGAAAACACAATAGCAATGAGTAGAATTTTTAATGATATGGCATTCTCTAATATTGAAGTATTCAAACATATAGTTGATAATACAAAGAAACAATCTAAACATCTTGCAGAAATAGGAAAAAGAAATGTATCAACATATGAGAGAATAGAAAAAGACAATAACGATGCATTATTATCCACTCAAAAAGATTATCAATCTACAAGAAAATAAAAGAGAAGGATAAATTAGTCTTTTTTATTAAGGCTAGTAGTAAAATTAACTACTTGCAAAGAAAAAAATATTTTTAAATACTATCGATCTTTACATAAAAAAGTAATAAAAGTACACTACCTTAACAAGTTAATTTTTTGTCTACCTTAACCCACATTCGACGAAAATTATCGGGTCAAGCCGCTAATATCTTTTTGCCTAGTTCTTAATCTCATTAGTAGAAAATTGTGGTTTTTCCATGCTCCTAATTTTAGATCATGTTATTTATAGCTAACAATAATACAAACCTATAATTTATTAATTTTAATCTGCCAAGAATACTAGCAATCATGTAAATTATTGCTTTTAAGAATGTACTAGAGTCACCCCCCCTCTTCAGGGCAGTGGATTTTTAATCAAATCTTGGTGCAATAACAAGTAAAACTAGATATAGGATATGATTCAGCGCCTGATGAGTTTGTTAGTGAAACATTTTCCTATGATTCATTTCCACTTGATAATGTGATACTTACTCAGTTACTTCAGCCATTGTAGAATTCACTGGTGGTAAAATGAAATTACCTGCTCATGAATTTTCATATCTCCAAGTCAATTAGTTGGTTGATAAATTATTAATAGTAAAAAATCTCAATAAATCCCTACAGCCCATGTCGTCATTTGGATACTACTACAATATAAGCTTTAGTTGAAACTAGAAAAAACCTTAGTTGAATTTTATGCCAAAATTGCATTTTTTTCTTCGAGTGTCAGGTTTAATATATCAGAAATACCGAAAATTCGTCAATTAAACAACACGATATATCTACATATAATGCAGAGTAAGCTAAAGATTAAGCAATATGACGAGAACTTTAGAGAAGGAGGCAATAGACATAACTTGAAACCTAAATCTACCACCCAATCTAACAAGAGTAAAATACAATAAAGTCAAAAGATATTTGCATTGACAATTAACAGACCCCTTTTAATAATTGCCTACTGGTAAAATATGCCCCACTATTATTTGGATTTATACCCTTTAGAATACCGGAATTGCTAGATTCACTGTCTTTAATGTATGTGCCATCTTCCTGAATTGTACCGGCGTTTATACCTTTTGAGCTAGGTGGGTCTTCTTCATCATTACTTAGAACCCCCATTATCTTTTGTGTCGGTCATGTAGCCATTTTTATCAGGATTAATTAAAAATTGGAGTTCTGGTTTAGTGCAATTTGAATATGTACAATTAAGGCTATCACAAGTTTTACTGCATGTAGTGTAGGATATTTGTACGTAGTAGTCGCTCCCCTTCAACAGCATGTCATATCGAATTGCTTGCCCCCTGGACCACCCACCTATATTACAATCCAGACTGGTTCTAAACCTTGGGTCTGGTTCTGCATCAAAAGCGTAAGTGAATTTGAAATTAACCCTCTCATCATTATTGTTGTCATAGCAACCACTAGGAAATATCCAATATTATTATTATTTATTTAATTCCTGTCTGTTTGGGTTTTTGGTATAATTATATGAGAAATAAATATTTCATGTTTTTGGTAATGATTAACAATATGCATGAACATCCATGTCAATGGAAAATATTTGAGGATAACTATCTAATTCTAAGAATTTTAGACATATCAAACGGGCCCGTGGGGATTAAGTTCCCATTGTTAGTTGGGTTCTATTGCAAAAGTGAATGTCAATTTGTTCCAATAGAAGAAAATTGTTTTGCCATTGTACTATTCCTTGTTGCTTAACCTGTTATTACAGTTGAAATAAATTTTCTGAATTATCTACTAAAATCAATCTTTTTAATTCTGCTACAACCTAAATCTAGGTAATCATCAAATCATATGATGATGAATTTCATTCACTGGTAATAGATGTTAAAGGAAAAGGATTTCAAGCATATGCATTTACACCTAAATAAGGTGATGATCATGCAAAGGACATCATAATTTCTCATGGTTCTATCATAACCTTAAGTATAACAAGTTTCTGATCGTCTTCACCTCAAAATGACCACTGTAAATCAACAGGTTTCAATTTTTCCATTATTATTATCAAATTTTATTGGAACTATGGGTTTTAGCATTGTTTTGCCTTTTTTGGTATTTTTAGTTATAGAATTTGGCGGTAATTCTCTTGTGTATGGGATACTAGCGGCAATTTATCCTGCATTTCAACTCATTGGAGCTCCACTACTAGGAAGATGGTCCGATACTATCGGAAGAAAAAAAGTCTTGCTAATAAGTAATGGCGGAACATTCGTAGGTTGGGTAGTTTTTCTTATTGCACTTTTTGTACCTGTTTGGGAGATTTACAGCATTAATTCAGTAATTCTTGGAACTTTTGTTATTACTCTTCCTTTAGTAATATTATTTGTAGCAAGAGCAATAGATGGAATAACAGGTGGCAACATTTCTGTCGCAAATGCTTATCTTGCAGACATTTCAACAGATAAAAGTAGAAGTAAAAATTTTGGCAAGATGGCAATATCATCTAATTTGGGTTTTATTGTTGGCCCTGCCTTAGCGGGAATTTTAGGCTCTACTGTTTATGGAGAGATATTACCCGTGTTGGCAGCGGTTCTCATATCTTTAGTTGCGTTAATTGTAATAGCGTTTATGCTAAAAGAATCGAAAATAACAACAGCTCCAACGGCTACTACTACTTCTACTACCAACGCCGCTTCATTGGTCGAAATTTCAGAAAAAGAATCAATAAGAAAAGTCTTTTCTTGTGAACCAAAGGAATGTTACAAGACTCCAAATCCCAAAAATCTAAAATTCTTAGATGTCTTCAGGCTTAAAGATGTATCCTTTTTGCTAGTATTGTATTTTTTTATCTTTCTTGGATTTAATATCTATTATACCTCTTTTCCAATACATGCAGTATCAGGTTTAAAATGGACAATAACAGAAATGGGTATATTTTATTCTGTATTAAGTGGCGTAATGATTCTGGTACAAGGACCTGTGCTTCGAAAAGCGCTACAAAGGTTCTCCGAGGAAAAACTAGTTGTAATTGGAAGCTTGATTTTAGGTGTAAATTTTGCGCTGTTCATGTTTAATAGTACCATATTAGTATACGTAGCCTTAATTTTGTTTGCACTGGGTAACGGTCTGATGTGGCCTTCTTTTATGTCCATACTTTCTAAGCGTGCGGGAACTGTTCACCAAGGAGTAATTCAAGGCGTCGGAAGTAGCATGGGAAGCCTGGCCAGTATTATAGGTCTGATAGTTGGAGGATTACTATATAATTTGATTGGCCCAATTACTTTCCTTATTTCTGCTGCAGTAATATTCATAGTTTTTATTATGTCATTTAGATTATTGAAATCGAAGGAGCCTGTTTGATAGTTCCTCTCATATATATAACCAAATGTAAATGTTCAACTATCAATCCTTGGCTGATTTTGTCACCGATCTTTAATATTAAAATTAAATTGATTCTGTTTTTATCTCAAACTTTCAAACTCCCAATTAGAAAAATTTTTTTCTCGTTTCCAGAGGCATACTGTTCTACTATTATTATAAGAATGAATTCATTATTACCTAATCTAGATTTATAAATAAAATATATCGGTTAATACCTACCTTTTTTTTGTTTTTTACTTCAAAAGAAAAAGTAACATACCGTATATCGTATAACACGGATAGTCATTAGTACACTATCTCCAACATTGTATGTCATTAACATTTTCTAGATGTGATATATCATTTCTTGAGCTTGGGGATATCAAGTAAGATCTGTATTAAATGAATAGATTTTATCTATAATATTTGATAATTAAAATTGCATCGTTACTTCACTATGAGATATTTAGGAGATTGTTATTATATATTAAGAGAATGGTCGACAATGATATTTTTAAATAAATATTAAGAATGAAACTAGTTGAGATGTCTAATCCAAAAAAGCATTCTCTTTAAATAGGGAAGACTAAGATAATATCGCTCGTCTAATGAGATCAACATTTAGAATTCACGATTTGGTCCATCTCATAATTTGAATATGCGATGATGAGGATGATATCTCAGATCAATAATAATTTGAATAACACATATAACAGCTAATGTTAACAGCAACGTAACCGGTAGTACCTTTACCGCCAAAACTGCGAGCATGATTACTATGAAAGCAGAGGTAAATCTATAGAAAAGCCATTTTAACCCGATCCTTCTTGAAGAGTTTGCTTCAAAGGTTACTAGATGGAGAAACCCCATAGAAAATAAGCATAAAGCAACAGAACCGCATACTAACCAAAGTTCTGACAAAGAAAGTGAAAGAGATTGGTTGGCCTTTATTGCGTGAGCTATCCCATCGCCCATAGCAGCAAGACCAATTAATAATGGAAAATGTAAGTAAAGCCATGACAAATAGATTCCTATTCTGTTATTTTCCTTAAGTGCTCTTATAGCAGACCCATCTACAGTATCGAAATAGATCCACCAAAGACCAAATGCGATTGTTATTCCTGTTCCCATACCTAATATGGTTGGAATGGACCATTCTAGTGGGGATAGACTAGCAACTAGTCCAAATATTGTTTCTCC
>DATEIH010000234.1:0-2021 GCA_035279165.1 Candidatus Nitrosocosmicus sp.
AGGAAAATTTTGAATTAAGACAAGTGAGGGTTGAAATTCCAATATGATTTTCAATAAAAAAGCATTCATATCTCACTAGTGGTGTTTATCACACAATAGATTTCAACTATTAAAAACTTAACCTGGGCTAACATTTATTAATCTAGTTAAGTAATATAGATTATGCAAAATTTAAGGCGATTGGTAGTGCCCCTTTTTTCAATTGTATTGATTGTTACGACAGCTTTGATAATGTCTTCATACCTACTTAACCCATCAAATCCATCATTTGATACCCATGCTCAAAACTCAACTGACAACAGGAAAATGATTGGAAGTCACACTCCAGGCTATCCTGTGTTTCGATCAACCGGAGATATACTAGATCCGATTTCAATTGCTGGCGATTCAAGAAATGCCGTTGTAGATCCGAATAAATATTTACGGGAATTCAATTATGGACACGTTTCTAAATATCCAAATGGAACAACCCTAAGAGAATATACGCTAGTTGCTTCAGATTCAGAAATAAAAGAAGTGTCACCTGGCGTTTTTTACAATGTGTGGACTTTTAATGGTACAGTACCTGGCCCAACAATTAGAGCTACAGAAGGTGATAAGATAAAGATCAATTTCATAAATAACGGTTCAAAACCTCATTCATTACACACCCATGGAATTCATCCAGCAGAGATGGATGGAGTATTTGACATGATTGGCCCTAAGGGCAAGTTCACGTATGAATTTACAGCTGAACCATACGGCGTTTATCCTTACCATTGTCACATGACACCTTTAGAAGAACATATTGCACATGGACTGTATGGTGTAATGATTATTGATCCAAAGACTCCAAGACCACCGGCAGATGAAATGGTCATGGTTATGAATGGTTATGATACCGACTTTGACACAGAAAATAACTTTTACACTGTAAATGGAATTCCATATTTCTATATGCATCATCCAATAGAGATCAGTAAGGATAAACTAACAAGAATTTATCTCGTCAACATGTTAGAGTTTGATCCGATAAATAACTTTCATTTGCACGCTAACATGTTTAACTATTATCCAAGTGGAACTAGTCTAACTCCTACTGAGCTCAACGACATCATAACCATGAGTCAAGGAGAAAGAGGTATTTTAGAATTCAAGTACAAATATCCAGGAAACTACATGTTTCATGCTCACAAAACAGAATTTGCAGAAAAGGGATGGATGGGTATGTTCAATGTAGTAGATAACAGTCACGATGATAAAAATGGGACTAATATGACGATGAATAGTGCAGAAAGCCCTAATAACGTATCTGCTTTCAAAAATCAGTCCAAACTCGTGTCAGATTCTATTCACAATGAGGGGAAGCGTCTTGATATGAAAAATAGCGAAATGATATATAATCTTGGATTATACAAGGTCAGCAATAACTTACTTCATACTAGCCAAAATCACCCAAACCAACCAATTGATATAGGTCCTTCTCATCAGTACGATACAAATTCAAGTCAAGGAGCAACTAGATAATGAACGACAAGAAATTGGAAAAAGCAGCAAATGATAAAGAATTGGCTGCAAATGAGGTATATAAAAAATCTATCAGTGCATCTGACAATATCGACAACATTAATGAACAAGATAAAAGGAAACTAGATATTAGAGATGCTGAGCAGCCGATTACTAGTGGTATCAGCGCAGATAAATCAAGCACAAAAACTCCCAAAGGTAAAAGGAGAAAGGCTGTATCACTAATTTTAGCCGTTACACCACTGATAATCTTAGCTGCTATGATTTACTTTCTTTCTAGTCCATATGGACAAAACTTGATAAACTCTGGTATCCCGCTACCAGAAGTTACTATAGAAAAAGTAGAGTTTCATCAGAATCAAGTGGTGGCTTTTATACGCAATACGGGTCCCGAACAAGTCACAATATCTCAAGCAGACATTAATGATAGAATACAATCTGCTGCGATTGAACCCTCTCAAGTATTACCAAGGCTTTCAGAAGCTAAAGTCATCATACCCTTTTTGTGGAACCCA
>DATEIH010000235.1:0-3903 GCA_035279165.1 Candidatus Nitrosocosmicus sp.
TCAACAAAATCAGGATCAATGATTCAATTAATTCAGGCACTTGTCAAGGAAAATAAGTTAGAAGAAATAGAATCAATCAGACAAGACTATCTTAAAACCTTGGAGCCATACATACATGACAATATAGTACGATTAGGCTATTTGCTAACAGTAGCAACAAAGGCATAATTATAATGTCCTTTTATTGTAAAAGTTAAAAAAGTATGGAATTAAAGCATATATGTGCTCATCTTATATCAAAGCTATAACTAATTCTGGTTTAGGGTTGCATCAAAGCGCATTCCCGTTTCAACCTTGATTTTCTTATTTAGGCCTAGCAATCTGTTTTTCTTCCTCTTTCTATCTAGAACCAAGTAAATATTGTAGGCTAGAGATGAAAATCCAGCTAATTCCAATAATTCAGATGCAGTAATGGTATTTTTATCCAAAACTATTGGTTTATCATTTACAAATACTTTATTTTCTCTTTCAACTTTGGTTAATTCCATGATATGATCAAGTATTGTGGTCATAATTTATAAAACTAGTATAAGAAGGTCTCCAATTGGTGATAAAAAAGCATCACTGGAGTTTTATAATATAGATTTTCTTGCTTTACTAAATAGATAGAGTGGGGTAATTATCAATCTGTCTGCGTTAAATAATCTTTTTGAATATTTTCACAAAATTATACATTAGTATATTTTACTGGTTAAATATTTTGTAGAAATACAACAGGAATGAGTATCCAAACTATAATATAATAAATTTCACTTATACAATATGATTATAATGAGTAACATAACAAAAACTAGTAAGATTGGAGTATTTGCAATAATGTTTATTGCTACAGCTCTCGTTGGTTCAGTCGTAGCCTTTGGCGATAACATGGCATTTGCAACAGGTAAACATAACAAAGCAGAACAGGGTATCGAACAAGGACAAGCAAGCGAGCAGAATGCACAATGTGTATCTGGTGAAATCACCTTCGCATCATGTAACAATGTAGGAGTACAATTGCAAGAACAATTAGGCGACCTAGCACTAGGCCAACAATAAATTTTTTTTATTTTACTATATATTATAAACATTGAATTTCTTATCTTAATCTTGTACTTCTTAAATAGACCGGTAGCAATAGCTCAATATTTCTAATTAGTGGAATCTAAAATTATGAATCAAATATGATTACTATCTAGTTCTTTTTTTAGACTTAATATTGCTTTATTTGTTTGTTACTGCACTAACTGAATGTTCATTTGTATCCAATTGACCATATGGATTGCTTAATTTTTATCCGTGCATATTACTAACTAGCTTAAGAAAAGTTTATGCATATTTTCTTTGGTCAAATGCAATTTGTAAATCTGATCATTATTGAGAATAAATACTTGATCATGTAACTCGAATAATTCTATCATTTCTGTTGTAGAAGCTTTAAATAAATTATTTAATTCATACGCACAAAATACCAATCCTTCTAATCTATTCCTGTCATATTCTTTTTCAAGGTAACATGCTTCCTTGACAGACGAGTCCGCAATATCATTAATGAGGAAATCAAGCAAGCATATTTCTTTATTCTTTGAATTCAATGAAATGTTCTGCAATATGTTATTAAGATGTTTAAGGAAATCCTTTTGGGATGACTTGTACGGTGTTATTGTCCCGTCAAACCAGTCGAGTTTTTCTAATACTTCTGTAACTGACAAATTAGATGACCGGACGAAACATCTAAACCATTCCCCTTCCTTGGCCAATTTATCTAATGACTTGATCATTCGAATGACAGACTCTGAGTTATCGTATAAAAGTAAATGGTGTCGCTTTGGTATTTCGTTTTGTTTTTTTAGCCACTGATCCACGGCATCCTTTACAATTGAATTTATAGAAACACCCTTCTTTTTAGATTGTTCACCAAGTTGAGAGTGAATATCATCGTCAAAACCTCGGATTATCATGTTACGGGCCATATACCAATATAAAACCCCGAGACATATAAGTGATGATATCAAGATATCATCAATAGATAAGTATATATAGAGTGATATCGTGATATCACATTATGAGTCAAATAAATATATCAAATAACGAAATTGAAGCAAGTAACAAAGAGAGTATGAAAAATACAAAAATCGGCAATGTTTGGAAACTAGGAGATTACCGCAGTATCTCGACAATGCTTCCATCAATATCTTCTCATCTGGTGAAATCAGTAAATGTTCAGCCTGGAGAGGATGTTCTTGACATTGCATGTGGAAATGGTAACACTGCAATTACAGCCGGGAGAATAGGTGCAAATGTGACTGGAATTGATATCACGACTGAGCTTTTAGATCTAGCTGCAGAAGAAGCAAAAATTGCCCAAGTTGACGGGATAACTTGGAGAGAAGGTGATGCCCAGAATTTACCATTTGAGGATGAATCCTTTGATGTTGTATTGTCAACCTTTGGACATATGTTTGCCTCTCAACCAGATCTCGTTGCCAAAGAAATGATTCGAGTGACAAAGAAAGGCGGTAGGATAGGATTTGCAACATGGCCACCTGAACTTGTTATAGGATCAATATTTAAAGCAAATGGTAAACATTTACCTAAACCAGTTAATAGTCCCCCATCGCCAATACTTTGGGGTGTTCCTGAAGTAATAGAAAAAAGATTAAATGAAGTAACAAAAATGCACTTTGAACGTGGAACAGCACTCTTTCCGATTCTCAGTCCAAATCACTTTTGGGAATTCATGAGTACAAATTATGGGCCATTAATTAATACTATTCAAATATTAAAGAATCGTGACGATCCTAATGAAGCCAATTCACTTAGAGATGATTTCTTGAAAGCAATAGCTCCGTATTTCTTTGACAATAGTATAGGATTGGGTTATCTATTAACCATTGCTAAAAGATAGTCGATTTTATGGTATAAGGTATAAGGTATAAATAAATTCATATATTGCAATATCGATAACTATACAATATCTTTTCTATTACTATCTTCATTTGTTTCTATCAAAGGCGTTTCGGGATCTATAATGTATTTTACTAACTTTTCTTTATCAATTTTAATACCCAAAGTGCTGCTTTTTTTATCATGATTAGAGATGATTATTTTTCTGGCCTTCATCCATTCAATGTTTTTGTCAAATGTATACAATAGTTCTTTTCTATGATAACTAGCTTCTTCGGTTTTATCATAGGGTTCAAGTCTGGCGTCTATTTTATCATACAACTCCTGTAGAGAACTAAATGTATGATTTCTCTCCGGTTCGCTTCCTAAGATCAGATGTATATACGTCATCATACTTTTTGTTATTTCCAAGTCCTTATTCAAAGACCTTAATTGTTTTGTAGTATACACATAATTATTTATCTTATTTTGTGGCTAATTCCTATTTATCTAATGGGAAAATATCTAACAAGAATGGAAAAGGATCTGCTGTAGATTCAGTTGATATATTTTCATCAATATTATCATGATGATTGAGTTTTGAAGCAGATAAAACACACGCTTGTTTGTCTCAGATGAAAATATAGTAAGTCATAAAGCATTTGTAATATTTTAGATTGAATCTATATATTTAAGCACAAATTTCACTTTTTCGGATATTCTATACTTTATCGAACGAGAACCTCCCACTATTAGTTGCCATCAGTTTTAAATATTGGCATATGGATTTGTTTATATAATGAATAGTCCAAAAGTTTTGGGGCTTGGCCTTCTAGCCGCCATAACATTGTTCTCAATAGTTGCAGTAACTCCTGGAGCTATCAATGTTTCCTCTACAATTCAACAAGTCAATGCAGTAGATAGTGGTGATGGTGGAGAGAGAGAGTGTTTATCTAGTTCATCGGCTCTATTTTTTGATAGTCAACCTGCAGTAACTACAGCCTCCGCATAATATTAGATCAAAAAAAGCTTTTAGAT
>DATEIH010000236.1:0-8818 GCA_035279165.1 Candidatus Nitrosocosmicus sp.
ACATTCCAGTTTTATGCGGAGGTGCCGCAATTAATAGCGATTATATTAATAGGATAGCAAAAGGTAACGGTGAAATTTACAAAGCCGGTATATTCTACTGCAAGACCGCATTTGAGGGGTTAAAGGTAATGAATAATCTCATGAGTGAAAGCAAGGAAGAATATATGAACAAATGGTTGGATAAACTGTCAACATGGAAAGAAAGAAAATATAATGAGGCTACCAATTTGCAGGATCAAAGTAGTATTTTAAGCAACGTCAAAGCAGTAATAGATAAACCGGTCCCTCCCAAATTTAATTTTGTAACCAGACTAGAGAACAACGACCTGCCTCTAGAAGAAATATGGCAGTACTTGAATAAAAAATCCCTTTTTGTGTTGTCATGGGGATTAAGAGGAAAACAAGCTACTGAATTAAAAGATGAGTATGATGAATTACTTAGAGAATGGAAAGTGAAAGTTGTAAAAGAGAAATTGTTTGATCCTCATGCAGTTTACGCTTACTTTCGATGCAGAAGGGTAAGAAATAATAGTCTCTTGGTAAAATATCAGGATAACAATAATGCTAGTTCAGAACTGATATTTGAGTTTCCCAGATCTAGCAATTCTACTCATCTCTGTCTTGCTGATTATTTTGACTCTGAATCCGATGATGTTGTTGCTTTTCAATCAGTAACTATGGGTAACAAGGTCACTCATATGATAGATGAATGGAACAAACAAGGTCGTTACACTGATGCCTATTACCTGCATGGATTGGCAGTAGAAACAACTGAAGCTTTAGCTGATTGGGTAAATTATAGAATCAAAGCGGAGCTTGGACTAAAGGTAGGAGGTTTGAGATACAGTTGGGGTTACCCAAGTTGTCCTGATATAACACAACATTTCATGGTCTGGAAATTAATGAACCCCTCAATTAGCGGAATGACACTAACTGAAAGCGGACAGATAGATCCAGAATTCTCTACAGCAGCGATAGTTGTACATAATCCTGTTGCCCAATACTTTACTTTATAAACTGACCTCAAATTTTCCATTAACTTTATTATATTACAGTGGTTCTTGCATTCTAATGGGAAAGGTAGAGAAGGGAATTACTTGCAGCGTTTTAGGTTGCCAAGAGTCCGCAGATAGATCAATGAGTTTGGCAAAGGCGAAAATGTCACAAGATTTAGATTTTGATAATTCAAAAAAGCGTGTATATTTATGTAGGAATCACTACAAAGACTGGAAAAAATCTTCTAAAGAGGACCGAGAAAACGAAAGGCTAAGATGGAACTAGACAATTCGATTAAATACTTTGAACCATTTTATTAAATAATTTCTTTGTTACTCTTATCTTTCTACTAGAAGAATCTTATATAACCAATTCTAGGAAGCTAATATGAAAAAAGTAATAAACAGCTTTAATTCATTTAATTTATCGACGAGTTGATTTAATGTTTGGCTTTGAGTAATCCCACTAATTTCGTTAATACAAAGGAATTGGATAAAAAAAGATGGTTTGTTCGGGTATTACTCTTGTCATCTGTTCTGGTAATATTGTTAGTTAAGGTGTATTTGACCATGTACGTGATTGATCTAGGGGTAGGAATCTACAGTATTTTGACTTCTTTTATATTATTTAACATCCTATTAATTTCGTATTTCCTATATCGAGATCCGTATATTGAACATTATGAGAAGGTAATTCCTGAGAACGAAAAGCCACTTGTATCTATTGTCGTTCCTGTAAAAAATGAGGAAGCCGACATTAGTACCTGCATACAATCATGTATTGACCAAAATTATAGAAAAAAGGAAATAATTGTAATAGACGATGGTAGTACAGACAAAACGGGTGAGATACTTGACAATATCAAGGATAATAACAAATCAGTTAACCTGAGAATAGTTCATTTAAAGGAGAGTGTTGGAAAGAAAAAGGCAATTGAGGCAGCTAGCAAAATCGCACGGGGAGAGATATATGCATTTATGGATAGTGATTGCAATATGGCTCGTGATGCAACCGAAAAGGCTGTTCAAATTTTTTATTCAGATAAGCAGGTAGGAGCCTTGACGGGGCATGGACGGGTTATAAACAGACACACAGGAGGATTTCGGGATCATTTCCTTGAGAAAATGCAAGATGTCTACGCCGATGGGGCGTGTAGAGCACAAAAAGGGATGGAAACCGTTTTTTCATCAGTTAGTTGTTGTGCAGGGTCTCTAAGTTTCTATAGACGGGTTGCTATACAAGACTTTATCCCTCTGTGGGCACGAGACAGATTTTTAGGAATGGAATTTAAGTTTGCAACTGATAGAAGAATGACCGCTCACGTTCTGGCTACTCGCCCTCCAAAGATTTCTAATAAATCTATCAGCCAACAATATGCCTCGATACCAATACTTAACATCGAAGGTACGGCCAAGAGCTCGATTTCTGAAAGTATGCTAGAAAACCAGAACGATAAAGACGTACATAATCAAGAGATCCACGGTCATTGGAAAGTCGTGTACTCTCAAAGAATTAGAGTAAATATCGGAGTTCCGCCCACGCTTGACTCATTAATAAAACAACAAGTAAGATGGAGGAAGAGTTTTATTAGAAGTTTATTTGCTGCTGGAGGAATTTTTTGGAAGAGGCCATTTTATGTCGCACTTTTATATTATTTGCAAACGTCAATGAAATTTATCAGACCATATATTGTGGCGACTACCGTAATCTTTATGCCGCTTTCTGGTGACTATATCACTCCTATCGTTTGGTTTGCAGGAGTGTTGTTTACTGGTATGATTTATGGTGTTGATTTTAGGCTAAGAAATCCGGGCGATAAGAATTGGGTCTACAGACCTTTCTTTCAGCTTTTATCGACCTATGTTTATACATGGCTGTTAATCTACGCTGCAATTACCATAAAGAAAACGGGTTGGAGATAAGCATTGCAAAATAAAATTTTCAAGTTGACTGAGTAAGTGATTAAATTTGAACTCAAAATTTGAATTTAAATATGCTGACGTAGTTGTGGTAGCCTTAGCGATGACAATAGGTTTTGCTGTTATACTGATGAATTTGACTGGATTTTGGCCGTGCCAGATATTAGAAGCTACCGGCCAATATTTTCAAATTGATACAATGCAAAATTCAACTGATTCAATAGACAAAATCATATACGACATGCATTACTCTCTAGAAGGTCTTTTCCGCTGTAACTAAAGCGATAATTAACTACATTATTAAATGTGTTTCGTTCATCCAGAACAATTTCTGTTCATATACGACATGCATTACTCTCTAGAAGGTCTTTTCCGCTGTAACTAACCTTGTTTCGTTCATCCAATACAATTTCTTCAAAGTATCGAAGCACAGTAATTTCAGATATCTTTGGTGGATCTATTTTTTTACCTTCGACCAGATCTATAACCATTTTAGGGAAGTTAGCACCGGCCAAAGTTGTAAAGATAGTGCCGCCTCCTAGTCTGGGATTGATTTCTACCAATTTGAACTGATCTAAGTGGTCCTTTTTCATTTGAATGCAGGAGGGTCCAATTATTTTAAGTTTCTTCACAATTTTCATGGATTCCTCAATCAATCCTTCATCCAAAATAATCTTGCCCTTGGTAGAAATACCACTCTTTGTTTGCAATCTTACACGTGGAACAGAGACTATTGGATTGCCTTCCAGATCACTCATAACATCGATTGTATATTCGTCTCCTGGTAAAAATTCCTGATAGATCATATTCGGGTACTTCGAACAAATGTACTTCTTTTCTTGCTCATCGTTTACTTGAATTATATCTCTACTTCCTTTCCCAAAACGTGGTTTTGCAATAATGGGATAATTAACGATTTCGTCAGGATTTAGGGTTGTAAAAGGCAGATTAAAAATCTTGTTTAAATGATTAAATGTAGATAATTTGTCCCTACAAATTTCTAAGATTTTTCTGTCACTCACAACAGGAATCACCCCATGCTTTTTCAATTTGGATTTGAACTCACTGAACGGAAAAATATCATAACCTGATGAAGGCATTAAAATTTCTATATTATATTTGTCTACTATGTTAAGCAATACTTCCAAATAATCGTCAGCTTCGGCTTCGGGTATCACCTCGTAGTAGTCAGATAAATAAAACCCTGCTGATAAACTGTTAGAATCTGTAGATAATATCTTACCCTTAAAATCAGCTAATCTCAACGATTTTATTGTATTTATTCCAGCAGGTGCAGAAGCACCGGGAATCAATACGGTGGATATTTTTCTACGCAATCGGCATCCGTTTTTAATACTGTTAAATTTGTTAATGATATAAATATTTTTGATTGTTTTAATTAAGAATAATTATAAAACATATTTGCATAACTTTTTCAGATAAAATTATGACTCTAAATGTAAAGGAAGATTTGCATATTCATTGCAACTATAATGACCATTCTTCAAAGGATTTAACAATACCTAACATTATAGACAAATCAGAATCCCTAGGCTTAGAAAGGATAGCTATTACAGAACACGTACGAAAAAATTCTGAATGGACAAAAGAATATATCAATGAAATTAACAACTTTATTCCCACGACCAGAGTTAAAATCCTTAAAGGATTTGAGGCCAAGATTTTAGTGGATGGAGATATTGATTGCCCAAGTGAGTTCTTGAATAATGATTACTTTATTATAGCTAGTTTTCACACTAGATACAATAAGGAAGTATGGTATGAGGGTTTAATCAAAGCAATTAGGAACCCTAATGTTGATGTAATTGGACATCTTGCTCCAGAAATTGATTTTGAGGTAGATGATAGCGAATTAAGAAATATAGGAGATTTGATAGTTGCTAACGGAAAGAAGATAGAAATTAATTCAAAATATATACGCCCTCCCAAGGAATTTTTGAAAATTTTTAAAGAATGTGGAGTAAAGTTCCATCTTGGCAGTGATGCACACGCTATCAAAGATATAGGGAATTTTAGTAGAATAAAGGATTTGATAAATCTTATAGAAAAGAAATAAGATATAGTTAAAAAGAAACTTAAATAGATATTAGTGATTAAAAGGTTTGGGAAGTAATACGGTAGCCACTATTGACGGTGACAGTAAGCTAAGTGCAATATTCTCCAGATATCTGAATTCTTCAAATTCAGATGTTAGCAGATTTGTACAGTCGATTCCGTCAAAGTTCGATGAAGCAGTGGATATATTGAGCAACAATCCTATACCTGAGACAAATGAGTTTATTGGCTCAAATCGTGAACTTCTTAAAAAAGTTATAACTAATTTTCATGCAAAGGCAGGCAGCCTAAACGAAAATACAAGAGCACAAATAAATTCCTTATCAGATGAAAGAGTGAAAATCATCGTTGGAATTCATCAGCCCAATTTGTTCGCCTTTAGTGGGGTTTTTAAAAAAATAGTATTGTTAGAATCCCTTGCTAACCATTCTAAAAGGAATAGTTATTCTACGGTTCCCTTGTTTTTGATAGTTGATCATGATTTTATGGATGATAAATGGATGCATGTTGCAAAATTACCTAGTATAAGAAATTCAACCGGAGTGCTTGATTTAAGATATCCGATAAATGAGTCAAACCGATGGAGGATTTCAAGCATGACTGAGTCACCAACTCGTTCTTTGATAAACTATTGGGAAAATCAAATTTACAATTGGATAAAAAACAACAAAGATTTATCGAAGACAGAATCAAAAGACCTGTACAACAGATTTCAAGGATTCTGGAATATAGTTGAAAAGGCGTTTTTACTAGCTGATAATTATGCCGAATTCAATTCAATTATTATGTCAAAGATTGTTAACAACATTTGGAATTATAAAACAATATTTGTAAATTTGTCAGATTTATCCCGAGTATTCCAAAGGGGATATAACTTCCTTTTATCTGAAAATGAAAGGTACCTAAATTCTTTGGAAAAATCTGAAACCTATTTCAGGGAACAGGGTATATATACAGGAGTAAGCGCGAACCCTAATAAGCATTCTCCATTGTGGTTACACTGTGAATGTGGCAGCAAGGCTTCCTCTAAAATAACCAAGAAGGATAATGGAGAAATCATATTAATAGGTAAATGCATGTCTTGCAAGAAAAACTTATCATTATCAGTTGGCAGTAATGGAAAAATATCAATACCTGAGGCCAAGCTTGATATGGTATCGCCACGAGCAATCCCAATTTTACTTTTACTATCGAGAGAATTGGCGATTTCTGGATACATTTCAGGTACTGGTGGAAGTATAGGATACACGATTGTAGGAAAAAAAGTGTTTGATGAGTTGCAAATAAAATTGCCCGCCATGATGCTCTGGGCTGCAAACGATGTTTTCACAGGAATTGCCCAAAGAGAAGCATCAAGATATTTAGAGGAAAACGGAATTACTAATATATCAGAATTCTTTATTGAAATTAATCAGAAGAATGATGAAATGAGAAAAAAGATTGAACCTCTGATATTAAAGCGAAATGAAATTTATAGAAACAAAGATCAGTTACAAACTCTGTTAAGTGATTTATTTTACTATAAGCAAGAACAAAGAAAAATTAAGGATATCATAAAGAATGTCCAAAAATCTAAAAATGCGCTGAAACTAAAATCTTGTATTATCGATTATGCTGTAAACCTTGGGATCGGACAAGTAGAGCAAAAGTGGTCTCGCAAATTAGTTGAAAATAATGATTTAACTAAACAAGTGGAACTAAACTGAGTTATCAACCAGAAATTTAATTTAAATGAAAAGCGTTAACGTTGCAGTTACCTCAGCTGGTGGGATTGTAGCCCAAGGAATTATTAAATCATTAAAACATCACAACAAATATTCAAAACCTAACAGGCATAAGTACAAAATCTTAGCAACGGATATCAATTATGAAGCTGCCGGTTTATATAGGGCACATAAATTCTCTATTATCCCAAGGCCAACTGCCAAAGATTATTTAAAATCCGTTGTAGAACTATGTAATAGAAATAATACTCAAATTCTGTTTATAGGATCAGATGTCGAGCTCCCTATATTATGTAAAAATAAAGATTTCATCGAGAATAGGACGGGTGCAACAGTGATTACGAGCGAGCCACAAGTAGTAGAATTGTGCAGGGATAAATACACTACGAATGAGTATCTAAAGGAAAATAACTTGCATTCCATCCCAAGCTGTCTTTACCATGAACTAGACAGCTTTTTAAAGGATTATAAATTCCCACTAATAGTAAAACCTCGAGAAGGATTTGGCTCGAAGCTTTTTCAGATTGTCAACTCTATTGAAGATTTGGAATTCGCTATTAAAGCAATAAATCAGACAGGCTGGAAACCAATGATCCAAAAATACCTCAAAGGCGATGCAAACGAGTATACGACCGGGCTGACTTTGAGTAAGGACAATAATCAGATCATGTCAACAATTACGCTAAAGAAGATTCTAAAACATGGCCAAACATATAAGGCATTTGTAGACAAATATCCGAAAGTTACGAAAATATGTAATCAAATAGCCAAGAAATTAAAAACTTTTGGCCCGATCAATATTCAATCTCGAATCGATGGGGATGATAACCAGGTCAAGATTATAGAAATAAATCCTCGGTTTTCGGCATCTGGTCCTATGAGAACAATTGCAGGTGTTAATGAACCTGACATTATGGTCAGAAACGTACTCTTTAACGAAAATATAAAAATCAAGGATTATCAATCACTTGTCTGTTTTAGATATTGGAATGAATCTTACATCGATATGGGAAAATATGATAAAATCAAAATTCAGAAGAGACCTGTCAAGAGATTAACCTCTTCAATTATAGACTATTTTTAATAGCATTACTAAAATTCTTGAATTATTAATGTTACCTACCACTTCGAAATTCTAATAACTTCAAATGCCTCAGCGTATTTGCAATTCAATTGGTAACCCCTGAACGCAGCTCGACCTTCAATTGCACCGATCCAAATGGGACCGCATCTTAGCTGTTGAGATTCAAAACATTCTAGAGCTGATTTTTTTGGTTCCATATAGTCAGATATATCTATAAATAATTGTGGTCGAAACGCTTGTTCCGTGATGCCACCTGGAATGGTTGTTTCATACATATATAGGTCGGTAGTATCTCTGCTACCGGAAATAACAGATTTGGTAAGGGCTTGATGGTCTTGATGTGAATCTCCTATCCACTGGGTAAAGACTGCTATTGGTTTATAATCAACCATATACTTGTCCATTAATCCAATTAGTTTCCTGCTATGAGTCATTTCCTCTGGAGGGAGATCTAGGAAATCTGGCTCTGGACATCCCATCACTTTTGATGATCTAATCGCCTCCATTCTTCTCTCATCCTTTTTATCACTCTGAGTAAAATTAGGAAGAGTTGCAATTACTAATTTCACATTATAGCCAAGTCTAGACAGCTTTGCGATGGTTCCACCCATACCTATTTCCAAATCATCAGGATGAGCTCCGAAAACTAAAATATTTTCGCTTTTGGCATCATTTGACATGGGTTATTTCATCGTAGGGCTTTGATGATTTCACAGTCATTTTCTTCACTTGACTTATTAAGTTCCTTAGCATTGTGAAAATATTCTCTATATTCCTCATCAATTTCCATGGCTGCTTGAAGTATCTTGCTTCTTATTGTTTTAGATGAATTAATGAACATCTTTGTATCTTTGGGAAGACAATGACCTCCTATTCCATCTCTTGGTTCTAGTACTTCAACATTCCATTTTGTGTTAAGTGATTCACGCAACTCTGCAAAGCTAATGCTGTTTGACTTACAATAGAGGTAAAGCTCTTCTGCAAATGCTATTTGAAGATATCTATGAGCATTTTCTACT
>DATEIH010000237.1:0-5302 GCA_035279165.1 Candidatus Nitrosocosmicus sp.
TGGAGATCTATGCCCAAAATAATTGCACTAACTTAGAACATCCATTACATTCTAGTATAGAAATATTGATTCATCAAAAACTACCTTCGTAGAAAAATTTTCTTGAAAATTATAAAATAGTCAACCTTTTAATCCAAATTCATCAGTATTCATGGGCCAAATTGGATTTCTTAGTGACCTTTACATATTTAAAAAGCAAATTTTAACAATTTCATTTGAAGTCTGAATATAAGATAAAAATTATATACGGATAAGATAACAATCTACGAAAATTTTTTTAAATTAAAATATGTAATGTAAATTAGATCATCATAATTGGCACTGGACTATAATAAAATGATTGAAATAATATTGGAAGAAAAGCACGATTTAGATTTTGAGAAATTAAAGACAATGATTGAAGAAAAAAAGACCAATGTAGGTGCAGGCTATTTGACAGACCAGGGAGCATTATTCCTAGTTGCTGCAGATTTAGGTGTTTCCCTGGAAAAAACCCAAAAATCAGAATACAGTCTCAAAGATGTATTCGTAGGAGCAAGGGATGTAACTACAGTCGGTAGAATCATGACCATTAATCCGATCAAAACTTTTCTAAAAAGGGATACAAACCAGGAATCAAGGAATAGAATTATCCATATTTATGATAAAGATTCAAATATCAAAATCAAGCTGTGGGATGATTTTGTAGATCTTCCTGAACAGCTTGATTTAAAGATGGGAGATTTGATTAAAGTTTCAAAGGGACTGGTCAAAGCTGGGATGGATAATAAACCCATTATCAACTTGAGCGGCAGCGGGTCAATTGAAATAGTTTTAGAAGAAGCAAAATATCAAATTCCTTTACTCTCTGAGATTACACAAACGATTGATGAGCTTGATGTTCCGAGAGAAAACATGGTCGTATCTGGAAGAATCACTTCTGATCCGAGGATATCTGAATTCACCAATAGCAGAGGAGAGCGTGCAAAATCCCTACACATGGAATTGTCAAATGATAACAGCACGAGGAAGATCCGATCGATCATATGGAATATTAATGATGAGAAGATACCCAAGTCTTTGACGGCTGGTTCAAAAATTAAATTGATTGGTGTCAAGACGAAAATAGGAAACCCGAATTTTAGTAACGGTGATCTAGAAATACATGGTGACGAGGGTACAGGATTTGAATTTGTAGAACAAATAGAACCCGAGGAGAGCTATACATTAAGGATTATATCTGCAAGGCTCAATCCAACAGAGAAGAAAATGCGCGGTATGGCAATAGATAAAGATGGCAAGTCATACTTATTATTAATAGATACCAAACTCTTTGATATTCAAATCGAAACTGATCAGATAATTGAATGTTACCCAAATAGAGTTCTTGGAAATACAATCGAAATAACTGATCAAGATTCCTATGTACAGATTTTGAAGGAAGAAAAAAATATCCCCACAACTGGACAATATGAAAGCAAAATAATAGAGATAGATAGCATGAACAAGCCATATGTAGTAGAGGTTATAGTTCTTCAGAATCCAAATAGGATGGATGTGAACACTAAGAGTGGAGAAATAGTGCCAGTAGCAGATACAATAGTGGGTGACGACACAGGGGAGATTAGATTAGTTGGGTGGAGAGAGAGTAGCAATTTAGTAAGTGACCTTAAGATAGGTGAAAGAATAAGAATTTTGGCGGTAAATGCAGCAAGTGGTAAAGAAGGTAATATCGAGTTATCTCTCAGACCTTATTCAAATATTATGAAAATAAGTTAATACATGCAAGTTGAATCACAATTGAATAATGATTCTAGAAAAGAACAAAATTTATCAATTGTCCCAAAATCCTCTAGTCATTACATACTGTTTTTCAGCTTCATAGATGGTTTTAAGCAAATTTTCATCATCAGTATAATTACGTAAGATCCTAGCACAAGTATCAGCTCCAATTCCATGACCCGATAACACAAAAACAGCCATTTTTCCAAAATTATTTATCAAAGAAGCTATTTTCCAGGCCCTGTCAAATTTATGTTCTTCATCTTTTGATAGTGGAGTACCTGTAATTCTTCTACCAATTATGGGACCCAAATTGTCATCCTTCCAAAAAGTTGCTGCAACCAATTTGGATTTGCAGAATGGACAACCCAATTTGATTGGAATATCCTTAGTTTCAAATATCCTTTCCCATTTACCACATCTCATACAAATCAACTTATGCTTGGTTGTGGTCAAACGTTCCTTTACCAATTCTAATATCCCATTTTCTATGCCTAGTGGGGCAGAGATTGATTTCTTAGAACGTGACAAGATAGGTTGGGAGAGTCCGGAAAATTCACGGGTGTCTATCCAGTGCAATTTGATGGCTCCGGATTTTATGTCTCTAATTATCTGTGATGTCTTTTTTACATCATACTTATCGTGGATTAATTCTCTAATTGACTCCTTACTAAGAGATGTCTTATAATATCTATCGTAAAGCATACGTGCTATCCTCTTGTCGTAAATAGACTCTTTTCTTATAATTCCAAATCGCTTTGCTACACCCCATACTTTCCAATTGATGTTATATGTGCCACTAAAAGAAGCTATTAGTACTGATTCCACATCAAATTCATC
Source organism: Candidatus Nitrosocosmicus sp. (assembly GCA_035279165.1). GTDB lineage: Archaea > Thermoproteota > Nitrososphaeria > Nitrososphaerales > Nitrososphaeraceae > Nitrosocosmicus. The sequence continues at coordinate 2,602 of DATEIH010000237.1, forward strand.
ATCAAACAATGAGAAAATATGATTTTTTCTGAATCGAATATTTGAAGAACTTAATAATATTCTATATGGATCCGACCGACTTTCAATTATATAACCAGTCTTTGATGAAAGAAATGTAGACAATAATGATCCTAAGGTGTTATTGATTTTTGAGCCAAGGGTACTATGGATTACTACAATACTTTCTGTAGGTATCGTCTCAAAGACGAGATTTGATGCATCTGGAATTACATCCAATGTTTTCATATTTCTGGATATATTGGTTAATATTTTTGGATCCATATTAGAGAAATTAATATCAATTTTTTGGAAAATCCCTGACCCAATTTTTTTTCTCAGTTTCCCTACAATTAAAGCAGTTTCATAATCAACTGGTATCATTTCTCCTACCCAGTATGGGATATTAATCGGAGCACCGCTTAGGGGTTCAACATGAACTTGAAATTTTCCCTCATCTATTACTAATATTCTCCACTGTGAGCCTTTTAGTACAAATACATTACCTTTTTCGCCGTAATCCCCTACAAATTGTTGATCCAATGTGCCTATCCTCTTTTTTGATATCGAATCGATTACATCGAACTTTACAATGTGTGGTATTGTGGAAACATTTTCATAATAGTATCGATAAGACTTGCCAGTTCTAGTAACATATTTTTTTTCCACATCTAAACGGATTAGAAAGCTATTTAGGAGTATATTTACGCAATCCATGAAGTCAAAATATGATAAAGATCTGAATAAGTGAGCAGATGAAAAGATACCATATAATTTTTCCAAATTCAACTTTTCTCTAGTTTGCAAGGTCATTCCGACGATATTATGTCCTAGCACATCAAGTGGGCAATCGTGAGGAATTTGATCTTCAATGGATCCTCTTCTAACTCTTTGGATTATGCTTAATGATTCTAAAAAATCATCGTAATTATTTGTAATTATCAACCCCTTGGCCGATGATCTCCGAGTATGTCTACTACGTCCAATTCTTTGAATTAATTTTGAAACTTGTCTTGGGGATCCATAATGTATTACAAGATCAATTGATCCTATATCCAAACCCAATTCAAGAGAAGATGTACAAACAATAATTCCAGCTATACCTGTCCTCAAAAATTTTTCAGTTTCTTCTCGAGCATCTCTTGATAGGGAACCATGATGTATTTGAACCTGTAAACTACATTTGTTTTTCAAAACGGTACCCATAAATTCGGATTCATCCCTGGTATTGGTAAATAACAAAACAGAAGAGTCTGAGTGAGTTTTAGACACATAGTCTAAAATAAAAGTAGAAACTTCTTTAATTGATCCATCTATATGCTTAAGTTCAATATCATATTTTCTAAGTGTTTTGTCCACTAATATTGCACATTTTTTATCTTTTCCTACCAAAAAACGAGCTGTTTCAGAGTGATTTCCAACAGTAGCTGAAATACCAATTCTACAAAAGCTAGCAGAAAAAAAAGTCAGGCGTTCCAGGCATAATGATAGGTTTGACCCTCGTTTGGATGATATGATCTCGTGAATTTCATCAATAATAACCCATTTTACAGTTTTCAATAAATGACCCATCTTTTCATTAACTAACATAATTGACAAGGATTCTGGAGTTGTAATCAGTATATCAGGCGGATCTTGGTAAATTTTTTTACGCTTAGTGTATGATGTATCGCCATGCCTTATTTCGACCTTCAAATTTTCGGAAGCAGCATACTTTATGATTCTTCTAAAAACATCGTTATTGAGTGAGCGCTGTGGGGTAACATACAAACATCTTATACCTTCCATATCTGCTGATCCGTCATATTTGTCATCAGCCAACATAGTAATTACAGGAATTATGGCAGACTCAGTTTTTCCTGAGCCTGTAGGTGCTACCAGTAGAGAATCCCGCCTTCGTGCCAAAACTCTATATGATTGCTGTTGGATGGAAGTTAAATTTACAAAGGATTCTTTTGAAAATTTATGTAATATATGTTGTTCTAACTGAACGTAACTACTTTTCAACTCTATCAGGTTGTTGGTTTTGCTTATTTTTAGAACCCTTTTTATTTATTTTTTCTACAATAATGCCTTGACTCCTAAATACAAACTCATAAGCGAATATACAAATCAAAGCTACAACAAATATGATAATTGAAGATGAAAAAACCAAATTGTCGAAATAATCTGCCATGATATGGACTAATAGATATTGACAATCATCTTATAAATATGTTAAACATCTATAGAAAAATAAAAAAATAGGTTTTTATACTTAAAAGTTCCTTGTTAATTGTTTTACTATTTGATTTTAATTAAGAACTGTGATTCAAATGTACTCGAGGTCCTTTGATTCGAGCCAGAACTTCCAACAAAGTCAGTCCGTTATGGCAACAATTTTGCAGAATCTTCCTAAAGAATGTTCTCTGACCAAAATTGAATATGAAGGTCCTAGAATCGCACTTCATACCAACAAACCTCAATTTTTGATTGAGAATAACAAAATCCTCTCGAACATAGTAGCCCAAATAAAAAAACGAATAGTATTAAGAATAGACGAATCCATCAGAGTTGATGAGAGAGAATTTCAAAGGATAGCTGAAAAGCATGTTCCTCAGGAATCAGCGATCACTGATATATTATATGATCCTGCATTGGGAGAAGCCACCATATTTGTGAGAAAAATATCTGAAATAATAAAGGATGAAAAGCTCGTAAATAA
>DATEIH010000238.1:0-2783 GCA_035279165.1 Candidatus Nitrosocosmicus sp.
AAACTTACGACCGTAATATTGTTTTCGAATACATGTAGATGGTAAGATGTCAGAAACATGCACCTCATCCTCAGACCTCTTTCTTTTTTCATACCTGGATCTAAGAGAATTTTTTAGGAGATCCGTAAATTCACGGTCTGAGCGAATAACTATGGTCATTTGATATTCTATTTATCTTCCTATTACAAATTAACATTACTTTGATGTCATCACATTATCTCAAGTATTTTGATTCATTATAAATGTCAAAAATGACAATACGGACAAACTATATGCATTATTATTACCAAATAAATAATCATTGAGTTTGGGCGAGCGGGGATTAAGCTCCTTGTGGTAGTGGGGTTCAAAACTCTCTATTTAATCATTTTGGTTAGTAAATTTATAGTTTGAAGTGATACCAAGTGTAGGCATTATCCACAACTCCATATTTACTATTTTATCATTTATCAGTCACTGAAATAATATTTGCAACTGTTCAAAGGATCGGAATCGATGGACTTAATGACAATATCGATCCTATTTTACGGATTCTACTAAATATTGTAAATGTTTATTTCAAATTTTTGAAGAATATAGTTAATTTGAGTTATAAAGTGAGGGTTGTTATCATATATCTACGCGTACTAACCCTTTAGAGCACGTGAAGATAAAATTAGGGGAGTCCGTTTCCATCCTTGTTCTATTAAAATGGTCTTTCATAGCGCATGGTTCGTTATTATTCATTTTCTAATCCAATATCCCTAATTTTACCAATGATATTGCTAATGCAAATAAGCCAATATAGAGAAAGATGATAAACCAGATAGCACCATCTACTTCTTTTAGTTTTTTCATTTTATTCATTTCATCTGCTCCTTTAGTATATCACCATTAGATATATGATTTTTCAATCCTTGTTCTATTATAATATTCTTTCAGATAGCCTAAGTAAGAGTATTCATTAATATCTATATGTGAATTATTATTCATGTTGAAGTAATTAGTAGAATGGTGTACACAAATAGCCCTTCTTCAGTATCATTTTAAGTATCGATTTTTGATAGTTTTAGTCATTGAGGCAACATGTCAGTGATTTATTTACCTAATACAATCTAACTAGAATTCTACCCATAGCGTCTCCTCTAAATAGACTAACAAAGGCCTGTGGGGCATTTTCCAATCCTTCGAAGATACTTTCTTTAAGTTTTATCTTGTCTTCACTAATCCATTTAGACATATTTGCATTGAATTCATTTAAAATATCAAAATGGTCGCTCCAAATAAAACCTTGAAGTTTAAGTCTATGTGAAACAGCCAAAGAAAGATTAGATGGTCCTAAAGATGGAGATTTGTTACTTTGTTGGTCTCCTTTTGCAGAAATTACCGTATCTTCGTCATTATATTGAGATGTTGTTCCACACAAGGCAATCCTTCCAAAAGTATTCATGTTGTTAATGGCCGCCTCTAGGTGTTTACCTCCAACGTTATCAAAATATAGATCGATCCCATTTGGATAAGCTCTATTTAATTCCTCAGTGATGTTGTCCAAACCGATCTTTCTGTAGTTAAAAGCATAGTCTATTCCAAGCTCATTAACTAACCAGCTTGCTTTTTCATCACTACCACAGCTGCCTACGACATAACAGCCCTTTATCTTGGCCAGCTGACATGCAGCAGATCCCACACCTCCTGCAGCTGATGATACGAACACAGTATCTTGTCTTTCTCTTAGATTGCATATTTTAAAAAGACCAACATATGCGGTCATGCCTGTGATTCCAAGTAAACCAAGAAAAGATCTTAATGGTGATAAGGTTGAATCGACTTTTGATATGGAATTTTTTTCACCTTGCGTAGCTTTGCCGATCCAATATTCTCTCCAACCAAAATTGGCCTTAACATAGTCACCTACTTTAAACTTGGAGCTTTTGGATTCAATTACTTCTCCAATGCATCCACCATCAAGTGGTTTATGTAGTTCAAAAGGTGGTGCGAACTTGGTACCTTTGACCATATATATACGCAAAAATGGATCTATAGACATCCAAATGTTTCGGACCAAAAAATCACCTTCCTCTTTTAGGTCTGGAATTTCCACTTTTACTAGTTCAAAGTCTTCCACCTTTACAGATCCTATTGGACGCTTCTTTAAATGAACTTCATGACCAAATCTTTCATTTTTCAAATTACAAATACCTAGACGTTGACTATTCAAATGAACTTTATTGTTTGAAAAAACTTCCGGGTTTTAGATGGTATGTCAAGTAAAGTATATAGAATAAGAAAAAAGTTTTTCAATAGACCAACATGAAACAAATCTTAATCTAATTCAAATAACATATCCGATTTTGCCTAAAAACATTCTATCTGGTTGAATACAAGGTTTGCTGGATTCAAACATCATAAATGAACTTTGAAGATTTGTTACAAAAACAGGGAATTTGGATTACACCAATTATGACAAACCAGTTAAGATATAGTTTTTGTTTTATCATAAGATATATTATTTCTCTGTAGGTATTCCATTGGTGAATAATCCATATTTGAAGAGTTTATACATCAACCCTTACCTCGCATGTGCTACTAATCATTTCAAGTTACTGATCTATATGATGATGTAATCGATAGGTTGAAATTTTTATAAGTATATTAGATTAAACGCATTAACAGATTCCTTATGTTATACATCTAAAAAATAAGAATAGATAAAATATGATTAGCCATATTCTTACTGTCGGAATAATTATCCCACTGGTTATGGCAACAGCAATGGTAGTATTTGCATCGATTCGTTGCTATGT
>DATEIH010000239.1:0-4999 GCA_035279165.1 Candidatus Nitrosocosmicus sp.
GAGGAGATTCTTCACCAAATATGATATCGCCTTTTACAATATCGCCATTCTGAGTAACTCTAAGTACACCACCGAGTCCATTTGGCTCTGGACCATCGCCGATATTTTGAGCTTGAGTCCTATGGCCTCCTACCTCTCCAATTATGTAATATACGTTATTATCGGGACCAATTCGGATTTTACCTCCATTGTGCTCTCCTCTACCATTGTCTGGGACTGCAGGAAGATCTAGTAACAGGACAGGATTTTTCAGTTGCCCGTCAACGTATTCATAACGGTATAGCCTGTTACCTGCTGGGTCGACATTGTCTTCAAAATCGCTACCATCAGCATCGTCGCCTGATTCAGTATAAGAAAGAAAAACATAGATTTTTCCATCTGGTTGTTTTGCTATTGCAATACCTAGTAGACCTCTTTCTATGTCACTAGCGACTGCTACATCAAGCACTGGTGTATCCTGTATCTTGCCATTTATAACATGCATTACCTTTCCAGTCTCTTTTTCAGTGACCAGTATATCATTAGGTCCTAAAAATGCCATACTAGTTGGCTTGTCTAGTCCACCGGTTACATTTTGTACCACGAGGTTTTTATCCTTTACAGTGGGTCCATTAGGCGATACAGGAGCTTTTGCATATGCTCCGTATGACAAATTAATTGTGAAACAATTTGAATAAAATAATAAAAATATACAAAGAGCAGATAAAAAAAATAATTTATTACTTGTTTTTTTTACCAATGACTACTGGTTGTGAATTGGCGTATTAAAGGGTATTTATGAATATTGTAGTATATCTGACATTAACTAAAATCTATTTGTATCTTATGAATTGAAATAAAAGAAGCTTGTATAATATTTGAGATCAAAGTATGGAATCTTTAGCCTAAATAATATTAATATTAATATTTGATTCTTAAACCTTTAAACATTTTTTATAGATTATGACATCTGGCAGTAATTTAAAAGGACCACAGAGTCATAACCATACATCCTAATACTTTATCATTTATTAAAGATGTCTTTATGAAATTGAGACCGTATCTGCTCAAGTGATGTTGTATTAGAAACTTCAGACCATAACCTATAATTACTTCATAAAGGGTCCTAGATTTGATTTTGAATTGTTGGCAAAAAGAACTCTAAAGTTATTCTATCAAAATTATACTTGAATCATTTAACCATCCAGCGCTTTCTGGTAGTTAAGAACAATAAATGTCTCAATTTGGTCTATAACCAAAACTCATCTGGATATAATGGTATTTCTAACGAGTCAGATCTCTTTTTTAATTTAAAGTGATTGAAACGGTGTAAACTTGTTTGACATCCTGACAAATTTGCTAATTATTTCTTGTTTGTCCATGTAATTCTCTTTTAACTAAGTATTGATGTACATCTAAATCCAATTACTTGTTCACTTTATTTAATTGCAAAGAAAATTTAATTAATATCCTCAAATATGAAAGGAATATGAAAGTAATTCTTTCTCTCGCATTTGCGATCCTTGTTCTTATCGTGGCATTGCCTCTTACTTATGGACAAACACTTGATACTGATACAAGTATTAATTCAACTATGAATCAAACCAACACAACCACTACTCCTGAAGCTACAATAGGCAAAAGTCAAAATCTTACAATAACAGATCTTAGATTCCGACCAGATTCGAATCAAATAACAGGAACAGTTACAAATAATTCTACAAATGAGCAGTCTTCTATATCTATTTACGCAGTTCTATTTGACAAAGATGATTCATTTCTTGGAATTGCTCAAGGAAGACCCCTAGTTGAATCACTTCCTGCGGCCGATAATTCCCCATTCTCAATAGACCTAACCTCTGGATTCGGACTATTTGCAATGCCTGAAGATGTAAAAGGAATTGACCATTATACTATCTATGTAACAGGACATGAACCGCTCTTCTAATATAAGAAGAGTCTACAAACAATAAGAATCGATGGGGAAAACCCAACCGAGTGCCAACACTATTTTTTTTGTCTGCTAGTATAATAAAAGTACATTTATCTCTCTTCCTACTTAGATAAAATCGGACTCTAGCTTTAAATCTTGAGTCCTGACTGACTCGACTCAAATAATGCACACTGAAACCTTATACCAGAAGCACTTAATCTAGTAAAAATATAATGATACTGTTGGATAGCATATCAAAAACAAAAAAAGTAAATCTGTCTATTAGTCAAGGGGACATTATAGAAAATTTGGGATCAAATCCATATCTGTTATTTATAACCTGTTAGAATTTTTTTGATAATTGAGATAGTGATGATCGAGGTACCTCCCGTACTAACTGTTAATTGCTGCAATTAACCAATTTTAGCAGTAAAGTAAAACACCTTTCGCCTTTTGAGAATTTTATGCTTGCGTTAAAATCCAAGGATGTAAAGAGATTTACCCAATCACTTTTTTAAATGATTATTATCTAAATGTGGTTGGACATAACCAATTTCATTTCTTATTTTTAAAATGACCTTCCATCACAATTTCATCTAATTCTTTTCTACTATTAGGAAACTCTTTTTCCTGCAGATTGGATGGTAGATTTTCTGGCGGCCCTCTTATGCCAATAGCTATCATAGCCATTACATCAAAATCATCTGGTATTTTCAAATTCTTTCTAGTTTTTTCATAATCAAAGCCTTGCATACCATGTGCAACAATCCCTCTCGTACTGGCCTCTAATGCTAAATTCTCCCAGGCCGCACCGGTATCAAATTGGTGTGTTATTGACGGTTTTTCGTTGTATTCAAAATTCTTTCGTGATATAATTACAACTAATACTGCAGCGTTCTTTGCCCAGACTTTGTTTCCTTCAAGCAATAAATCATAAAAAATATTCCAATTGGAGGTATCTCTTTTAGCATATAAAAACCTCCATGGTTGGTTATTAAAAGATGATGGCGCCCATCTCGCAGCTTCAAATAAACTCATCAGGGTTTCATCGGTTATACTCTCTCCTGTCATTGACCGAGGTGACCATCTATTAACAAAAATGGAATTTATCTTGTATTGATTTTTACGTTTATTTTCAGCCATGTTTTCTATCACAAATGTTATAAAAGAATAAGTTATTTAACATAAGCAAATTTGTTGCTAAATGAAATCTTCAAATGTTTTGCAAGACTAGCAAACTAATCAAAGACTTTATGTTTATTCAGATGACTATGATAATTATTGCGTAAATGATAACTACAATCTCAGTCTACCAACATGGATAGGCATTTTATACTATGATAAACACACAATGAAAACATGACGGCAATTTATTTGCATTTAATTGCTAGCATAATTGGGATGATTTCTTTGATAACTGGTGTATCGACATATACGTCAATTGCAAACGCACAAACTCCTACTACTTCTGATCTTCCTGCTACCATAGGCAATGAATCAACATCTGACATGGGATTAACAAATAACTCTATGCCCGCACAGAACACTTCAACTATCAATGCTCTACCTCCAGTGTAACACGGATTGAAGTTTCACTATTTCGTCCATATTAAATATTCATCTAAGACGGGTAACAAAAGTTGAGCAATAAGTTCGAGTACCAATCCGGGAATGATTTTCAATATCTACAATACTATTTGCGGTTTGTATTATAAGAATTAAGGAACCTATGTAGAACAACCTTTAATGTAATCAAATTCGCCAGATTACAATAATTTTCAATCAATCGCCGCGGTCCAGCAAGAATCTCTGATACTTTCTTAAATACAGATTAAGAAGTAAACTTGTTAACGAGCTGATTAGTGTCAGGGCAGAAATCTATTTTGCATTTCGACGCTTGGTTAACTTTGTTAGATAAAGAGGATTTAGGCGTCCAGTAATTTGGTTTATTATTCGCATAGAAAAATGTATTAAAGGAAAGGCGACATCTTTTACAATGATAACAGGACATCTAACCTGATATATTAAAAGAGTAGCAAACTTTGACTTGGAAAGCAGACTGTATTTTCCTAAGTTTGATTCTGTGATAACCAAATCAGGATTATATGTAAGAACTGATTTTAGCAAAAGCTTTCCAAATTGGGTGACATCTTTTTCAATTTCCTCTGATACATAGATTTCATTAAAATCAACTCCCGCTTTTTTGAAATATTCCTTACGCTTCAAGTAATCAGAGGGGTATTTCTTCCCTCCATTGTTGTTGAATTCAGTTTTTCTCTCAATAATTTTGGTATTTCTGTTTAGAGCAACAACAATAAGGTTAAAGTTTCCATTGTTTGCAAAATGACTTGTTACCTGCAATATTTCGTCAGAGTTGTCTCCATCATCATAAAGAATTACCATATTTTTTCTAATACCTATGGATTGTTGCATTTGATAGAACTCTTCCCGCTCTACAGCAAGTAAAGCGTCATCCCTTCGTTCTTTGATGGCCAAGTAATCGCATGTTATTAAATTTTGTAATTTATTATTAGACCTAATATATTCATAGTCACCAATCAATAAATTGATTTTTTGTTCTGCTATTGTGGATAATATGGCTTCCGTAGTATCGTGCGAAATCCTCAAGAGGAAATGGTAAACAATATCTTCTCTATTGAGTAAATCTTTTATTGGCTCAAATGCGTTTCTTGCCGAGTCAACAAAGGCCACACCCGCAGATAGGGGGGTTTGATGAGGAATAGTTATTGTTCTTACTACATTAATTTCTGCGTCTTTTTCTTTAGCTATCTTGATTGCATATTTAATTAATCTATCCGGGTTATCGGCCGTATAGGGTAATAGAATTTTAAAGTCCTTTTTTAAAAGATTCCCTTCAGTGGTAACTATAGGGCAATAATTCGCTAGCTCCTTTGTAAAAGTAAATATCCTATACACTACAAAGCCGACTAGTGCCCATAAGATAGTAATTAACCAACTAAAAGGTGCTGTAACTAAGAGATAAAGAGCCAATCCCATCATTAATATGATTCCAGTGATTGGTATAATTGGAAAAAATGGAGTTTTAAATCCGTAGTCAAGTGTATT
>DATEIH010000240.1:0-3423 GCA_035279165.1 Candidatus Nitrosocosmicus sp.
ACTTAACACAAAATGGAATGTTGAAGTACTAGAACCAAGAGAAGGAATAGGAGGTCATTGTCTTCCCAAAGATACAAAGATGTTCATTAATTCATCTAAAACAATAAGAAGCAAGATACTTCAAGCAGCCATGGAAATTGACGAGGAATATAGAGAATATATCCAAAGTAGAGAGAAGAGAGGCAACACAGGCTCGGTATCAATTACTAGAGATAAAAAAACACAAGAAGTAGAACCAAATCAGTTGCTTTGTAGTAAGAAAATCAAGTAAGATCGTTCACCTTCTCAATTATCTTTTCTAAATCATAACATTCACGCATATCAATTAACTCTATTTGTTCCCTAAATTTGTTAACTAGGTTTGGATTGCATTTTATAAATGGGTGGGGAGCCTTTGTACCTATTATTTTTTTATTTTCGTCTAATCCAAAATGAATTAAATTGATCAACGCATCCGCGGGATAGTGACCATTTGTATCCTTGCCGCATAAAATTAAATATCTTAAACCTGGATGCTTTGTACAAAACTCAATTAGCTGATCGATCCCTTTGTTTTCAGAAAACAAACGTCCTACTATCAAGAGATTGTTCATAATAGCATCACTAGAAATCTTTTTCAATAGGGTCATACTTGAGAGCGTACAAACAGCAACCTTGGTACCTCTCCCATTAAACGAGGAAATAGAGATAGGATATATGACTTTGCAGATTACACCGGCTGCGTGTTCTAACCGAAACTTGAGGTCCAAACTAATGGATCCCCCAACTAACCTTTGTAGTAGGTTCTATTTCTAAAAAAGGTGCATCTCCTTCATTCCATGGGTCATTTCGAACCCACTCAAATTTGCGATAAAAAAGCAGATAAATATTGTTATAGATTTGGCCTTTTTCAATTATTCGGGCCATCCCGTTTATAGCAATCCCTTTATTGAATTTTGGTTTGTAATTATCTATAGTCAAACTGACATTAGAGTTTCTTTTAATATTGAACAACTTTTTTGTATTGTAATCAGTTGAAATATATAAAAAATTGTCTTGGTAGATGTATGAAACCGGTACTACATGAGGTTTATCTTTAAAAGAAGTTGCTAATCTACAAAGCTCATTTTCTCTCATGAACTTGATCTCGTTTGGAGTTAACTGGAACATAGGCTATGATTATATAAATAAAAAGCTTTCGAGTTAATTTAAACTAATTGTGGTCTGTCAATATTTTATTATTTGAATTTTCATGTTGTAAGTATGCGACATATAAAATTGGAAAACATGCCTTGAATATGAACTACTAGATAGTATAGTGAAACAGGTCTGAACTCCTAGCCAAACTAAGATCTATTGGTTGTTATTTACATTAAATGCATATAATAAATAGAGAGGCCAGTAAACTTGAAACGACAATATAGGAGATGGCAGTGGACAAAGGATTAATTATCGTGTATTATGGTAATGGAAAAGGTAAAACTACTGCAGCTCTTGGTGTTGCGTTAAGAGCAATCGGATACGAATTGAATGTCTGCATGATTCAATTCATAAAAGGAGAATGGAATTACGGAGAAATATATAGCTCCAATAGATTAAAACCAAATTTTGAATTAGTAATAACAGGGAAAGGGTTCGTGGGCATAATAGATGACGATCATGATTTCACAGAGCACATAGAGTCATCAAAAAATGCTTTGGCAATTGCTAAGGAGAAAATAGACTCTGGAAAATATAGTATTGTTATATTAGACGAAATTAATTATGCCTTGAAGCTAGGACTAATTGAAGAGGGAGAAATTATTTCACTCCTAGCTTCAAAACCGCCTGAGGTAACCGTGATATTGACTGGGAACCTCTTGACAGACAAAATATTTCAAATTGCTGATTTGGTTACGGAGATGAGGGAAATCAAACATCCATATAAAAAAGGGATTAAGGCAAAAAAAGGTATTGATTATTAGAGGTTCATAAAAGCAAAATTAATTAATCTAACAAATTGGTTTAAACATAGTGAGTATTTCAGAAACCAAAAAACTCCCCGATTTGGGAGAAATAGTTATAGTTACAGTCAAAGAAGTCACGGGTCATGGAGCGTATGTAACCCTTGACGAGTATGACAATCTTACTGCGTTTTTACATATTTCAGAAATTGCTACAGGGTGGATCAGAAATATAGAGCGATATGTAAAGGCTAAACAGAAAACAGTCCTCAAGGTTATCAGAGTTAACCCAATAAGGTCAGAAGTAGATCTTTCGTTAAAGCAGGTTACTGGCGAAGAAAAGAAGGCAAAAGTCATGGAGGTAAAAAAAGACGAAAAAGGTGCTAATTTTATGGATGTCATAAAGACTAATCTGGGCTATGATCAAAATAGCATAAGAGAAATTGAAGAAAAAATAAATCAGAAATATGATTTTATCTACGATGCTTTTGAGGCTGTAGCCATCAAGGGTCCTGAAGTACTATCTACTCTTGATTTAAAACCAGAAGTGATCGAAGCAATACAACTAGAAAGTAAGAAGATTCAGATTCCACATATTGAAGTTAGGGCAGTTCTAGATATTACTGTAAGGAAAGGAGACGGTATCGACACCATAAAGAATATTTTAGGATCGGTCGATGGAACAAAAAATAATTCTAAAATAGATATTACTTACATAGGTGCCCCAAAATACAGGATCACAGTTACAGCAGAAAATTTCAAAATTGCTGAGAAAGCACTCAATCATGCAATAGAAAAAATAAAGACGAATATAGAAAAAAATTCGGGCACTTTTAAATTTACCAGGGAAGAATCAAAGAAGACTCATACAAACATTTAGCCACTCAAATAGCAATGAAGCACCGAATTAGAATTTGTAGACAGTGCAAGCAATATACGTTAAAAGATAAGTGTCAAATTTGTAAGTCAGAGACTAATGATCCACATCCACCAAAATTTTCCCTTGATGACAAATATATAAGATATAGGATTATGGATGCCTACGCAGAAACTTCGAAAACTGAATAAATATTAAAAAAATTATTTTATCATTGTTTCAAATTCTCAATTGTGAGACTGTTTTAGAAAATTCATATTATTTGATTGAGTAATCATATCCTGGCAATGCATTGATAATTCGCATGAATCCCAAGTCGCTGGCATTGGTGTTTTGAGTCATATTAACAACGACTGGAATTAGATCCTGAGGTCTAGATGGATTGCTGTTGTTCACAGTAGCATTGTTTAAAGTAGCACTATCTTTGCTTTGAGCTGTTTTATTAGAATTATTTTTGACAATATCTTGTAGAGCTGTTGCGTTGGAAGGAGTTGCCTCCATTATTTGTTTGATAGGAATGTCGGTGGCATTGGTGTTTTGGACTTCCTCTATCATTAGGGGAATTAAAGACAGATAAGTTTGATTAATACTTGCTAAAAATTCATCATTATTAGAAGAATTTGT
>DATEIH010000241.1:0-9152 GCA_035279165.1 Candidatus Nitrosocosmicus sp.
AATACATTTCTAATATATATTAACTAGATAAGATTACCACATATTTGACGAAATTAAATATTATTTTATCAATAATTATTTTTTGAATCTAGAAACTTCTCACCACTTTTGGCGGCAAAAGGAGATAAAAAGAAGATAAAAAACTCTTGTGTAAAGGCAAGTCATGAGAGTAGGATTCTGGATTTTCAACGAGTCAAAAATTTTGATCAGATTAATTTCCATAATTAGAATTTGTTTAAAGACGGCAACTTTGTTATCTAAAATAATCCCAGTTAGAGTTCTATAGCTCTAGACTCTTAAGAATAACTTTTAGCTCCTATGATCTCAAATTAATAATGTCTAATATAGTATAGAATAATTCGGATGGATGATTAAGGTAAGATTATTTTAGTATTAGGATTATTAACTTTAGGAGGAGGAAATGCTCTGAGAAACTTACAATCTATCATTGTACCTGGAATAGTAATAGGCATAATTGGTGGAATTCTACTTTTTTTTGCAGCATATAATTATTATCCTCACAAGAATGTGAATATCAATTTAGGTGGCAAATGTTATGAGTTTTTAAATGAAGCATATCAAAAATACCAAAATTTAGTATCCATTCGGGAAAGGGAATTGCTAAAGTTGCAAATTGCTGCCCTAGAAGGATCAAATACATTTATTCCGATCACTTTTAGTGGATCTAGTGATGACGTAGATAACATCATAGAAAAGTTTGACGTCAACGTGACAGAAATACAGTTAATAGGCGACCAAAACACACAGGTCGATAAGGAGATAGTAAAAGGGTTTATCACAAGTGATATTCTTGGACAAATATTGGATAAGATTTCTAATAATATTACTGATGACACCAAGAATTCAATGCCTAAAATTGGTATCCTACCAAATAGTGGTATTTCGGCAGCCGAGAGTGCAAAAATTAGCCAAAATATTGATCAGTTTATGATTACCGGGCTAAAGAAAATCATTTCTGAAAAAAGTGGAGTAAAGCAGACAGAATGCAGGAGCGCAATCATATATAATGATAGATGAATTCCAAAATGTAATTGATTAAAGTTTTCCCTTAGCCATCAGAATAACCACCTGCATAATACATTAGCGAATGAACTGTTAGAAAGTTTATCATCATATGACGAAGCAAGACTGAAGATTTGATTCTTTTTTATCTATAAGGTTAATGTGATAATAATAAAGGCCTTTTCAGGCAGAAAATACTAATAATCTAATAGATGCCTATCTCATTTATTAAATTAATTTGGAACAACAAATTATCATAAAGTCCAAATATGCAGGAAAGAAGTTTTATTAATCATTTCTAGTTATTAAAACCAAATACCAGCTAGAGTCCCCAATCTTAATAGACTTCCACAACATCATCATCTGATCATCCAAATTTATTTTGTTGTAAACGGATCGAGTTTGATTTCCTTTGTCTTTAACTATATCAAAATTATCAAATGTTTCAAGTTTAGATTGGTTGATCAATCCACCAGACAAGTCAGTCGATGATTCATTTGCTAAGATATTAGAACGGGCTTGTCTGATATCTAATTTTGTGGTATTGAAAAATTCAGTACCATTATGATCGACCAGAATGAATTGATCTTGGTCGTGTAGAGATAAATTCTTAAAAAAGTCATCTAAAGAACTCAAATTTATTATCCCGACCCAGTATCCACTCAGTAACCTGGAATCTGTTTGACTATAAAGATCATTATTAAGAGAATAGACCGGGACTGCTATAGCTATTGCAGGAGCGTGAATAGAAGCAGACAAGAAAATTGAACTTATGTACGTTTGATTATTTTTGACAACTCCTTTATACCATTCTCGATCAGCAAAATTGATTCTTGGAAGCTGCTCTTGATCCCTATATGGTTCGCCCATATAGATATCTCCATTTGGAAGGACAAAGAAAATACTTGCAATATCTTTGTTTCTTTGCAAGATATCCTTAGCTATATTTCTTTTATCCAAATCCAAGTTAAACGGAATTCCGTTAATATCTCGGCTAACATTCATTAGGAATGGTACATTCTTTACTGTTTCGTCTCTGCTTGAAATTTCAAGATCATCTACTGCTCTAGGTAATTTGTCGCTGATCCAATTTGCGAACAGGGTAAGCATTGTAAACTTATCAGTGCTGTTTGAGGGGACCTTTAGAAAATAATTTGAATCCTGGCTATAGCTATCAAAACCAAGAGCATCAACAGATTTGAATAGAAAGGGATAAATGCACACTGCAATGGTAAACATTATAACGATAATAAGTGGTTTTCTAGCAGCTAAAGTGTTAAGTTCATTTTGGCAGGTCATCTATTGTAATCAGTGACAACAATAGCAAGCCTGATAATATTTGTCTTATGTTTGAAATTAAGAAATATAAAAATATATGGAATCCTTATCACAATCTTTCATCAGACTTTGTAGATAATACTACTCCGAGTAAATTATAGGCTTGATATAGTTTTAATTACTCATTGACAATATAAAATTTATTCAGTCGCATTTGTCATTTTTCTTCACTAAATGTACTTAACGAAAAGAGATAATTATGCAAACCGGGAAATGGATGTTCAAAAAAAAATTATTGTGGATTTGACTGTAAGTAGGTAACTGAATCGTCTAAGACTTTGTTGATATCAGCGATATTTTGCCTTATCTCATCTACTGATGCATTCCCATCGATCTGTTCACGCAGTTTTTCCCTAAGTAAGGATTCACCCTTTTCGGAGAGTGCTTTTCCAATTGGTGCTTCTATGTACTCAAAGTTGTCCAAGTATGCTGCTGTGGCCAATTCTTTGGCTTTAATCTTATCGTTTGATTGATAAGCAGTAACAACATCGTTTAGTAAGCCCCTAATTGTGGCAATAAAGTCCTGAGATGTTTGAGTATCAGCAGCACCTTCCGCAGTTGTTGAGGTACCATTTGTATTCAACCCATTGGTTATCTTCTGAATTATTTGGTCAACAACAGCTTGGTCCTTAAGATTCTGGAATGAATCTGTCAAATTTGCAAAATCGGTTAACAACATCGTAATTACACTAATATCGTTGGAAACGTTTTGTGTATTATTGAACAATGAGTCCGCTCTATTTACAAATGCTGAACCATCCTGATATTCCAATTCCGATGTAATGTTGCCACCTGCAACTCCCTCTTTGTACTCAGCAGCAGCAGTATTTAGTAAATCTTTTATAACACTGATATTGTGTTCAGGAGTATTTAGAATGGTTGATGGTATGACTGTTGTTATTACTTGATTAGACAAATCTATCGAAGATTTACCTTTGTTCTCAAATTCGTCTAGCGTAGTATCATTATTAGAAGCCAATGCAGCTAGTTCATTTAAATCCTTAAAATAAGTATCATTTAGATTCTTATCCGCTGAGGATAATGGAATAGTGACTAGTGATAACACTTCATCGATCGGATGAAGAGTATGAGCCAAAGTTAATGAGGTATCATTGTGAAATTTATTATACTCAGCCTTTTCAATATGTCCTTTAATTTGTTCAATATTTGAGTGAAAACCGGTGAAATCAGTTTGGTTTTGTTGTTCAGTACCATTATTCTGACCCATTACCTGATTTGGTAAGGTAAAACCAAATACCGCTATCGTAATTACTGCAGAAATTACTCCTAGAGTTAAATTATTGCACTTATGTATATACACAATGAAAACCTTCCTTATAATATATTTATTTTATTATTCAATTCTCAAATTTGAGAATTGAGAAATGCTATTGTTTCTTTTTTGTATAATCATAATAATAATTCCTTGTTGACATTGTTTGGGCAGCAAACTACTTTTTTCGGCTACGATAGTTTCAGAACGGATTGACGATCGAACTTACCAGACCCAGTTCTGAAATTTAACACTTATTAGGGTAAATACTCTGAATATACAGCAAAGTTTTTTTCTATTTTTGTAGGTTTATTATTGTGAATGCATTCTATATTAACAAAATGAGAATTGGTGAAAAAGTTCAAATGACATTCGCATAACACTGAAGATTTTTTATCCTCATTAATTTTCAGATATCAAACCTTTTTAGAATTATGATTCTAATGTACTTGGATTTGTCAGGAGAAAAAAAAGAAATCATTGAAAACGTGCTGATACTTCAAGGTGGTGGTTCACTTGGTGCTTTTGGATGTGGAGTATATAAAGCATTAACAAAGCATGATGTGGATTTGGATTTAATTGCGGGAACTTCAATTGGTGGAGTTAATGCAGCAATTATCGCAGGTAGTCGAAATAGAGATACGACCGCTCAAATATTAGAAGAATTTTGGATCGAGCTTTCTGAAAGTTTTGTTGAATTGGAGAAATCCTTCAGTTTTTCAAACCAAATGAATCAGTTTTATGAAAACGTTGTCTATCCTTATTACAAAAATGATACGATCGCAAGTTACCTAGAAATGAAGAAAGGCCAACGTATTAAAATAAAACAACTTGAATCATTCTATAGCTCTGCCAACTTTGGAAATGAAAAGTTCTTCAAACCTAGATGGTTTCCTGAATATGCGGTTTCAGACCCTGAATATTTTACACCAATGAAGTGGACTTACCTCTATGATCATAAACCATTGATTAAAACATTGGATAGATATATTGATTATAGCAAGTTAAGACCAGGTAATAGTAATCCTCGTCTTATATTGACTGCTGTGAGTATTCTGGATTCTAAAGCACTAATATTTGATAGTTTCATTCAACAAATCCAGCCCAAGCACATCTTAGCGACGTCTGCATATCCGCTTTACAATTTTCCATGGATAGAAGTTGATAAAGGAGTTTTTGCATGGGATGGAGGTCTTTTAAGTAACACTCCTCTTAGAGAGGTGCTAGATTCGTCCCCTGTAAAGGACAAGAAGATATTTCTAGTAGAAAATTATCCCAAGGAGGTTGAATTATTGCCGGCAAATTTAGCTGAAGTATATCATAGGGCCAGAGACATTATTTTTTCAGACAAGACTGAACACAATATAAAAATGTCCGGGGTGATTACGCGTTATTTAGATTTTATCGAAGAACTTTACCAAATTTTTGAGGACAATGCAGACAAATTACAATTGGACAAGAATTTATCCGACAAAATCCGTCGAAAATATAAGAAATACCATGGGGATCATGGGGCCGAAATAAAGGAAATCTACTATTTTTCACGAGATGAAAAGTACCCTCATATCTTTGAGAATGCAGATTTCTCCCCTGATACAATTAAGGAATTAATAAGAGCAGGCGAGGACAAAGCTAATAAAGTCATACAAGATCATAGGCAGAAGAAAATGCTGGAAGAGCAGTAAAGTTGAAAAAGGTGGCTAGGTTTCTCAAAGATACGTATAACAACATCTTTATCGGAAAAAAGGGAAAGGCAGTTCCGTCACCTCAGAACAAGGTTCCATTCGAAATATTATTTTCGTAACGTTTTAAAATAAACCGGATATATTAATTGAACTTATTATTACTTTAAGTTCAAAATCAGGAGATAACTCCATTTTCTTGGAAATTTTTCCAGGTAGGTTATTTTTAGCGTGGGTATTGATTTGATGAAAACAGCATTAATTAACTATTAAATTCAAATAGATTAGAGTACATTTGATTTACGATAACATGCATTATAATAAGCGAATTTGGCTTTCAGATTTAAAATAAATAAATCTTGGAAACATCACATCTGTAAAATTATATCCCATCTTCATAGATTCTTTTATCTCACGAATTAATTAACACTAAAATGTACGAAATTCATACATTGACATAAGTAATGAGTAGCTTTCAAAGATCACTAAACAATAACGTTTGACAGGCAAAATTTAGCACATTCTTCATATATGAAAACTTCTAGTTCAGTCACACCCTGAATCTTATAATAATGAGATTAACCGAGTTACCAAATATAGGATATAAGTGGATTACTTTAACTGGTAACCAAAAGGTATTTCCTACATGAATTTTCTAAATTAAAGAGTTTATGTTGTTGATTGGGAATCCAAGAGGAAATAGTTAACTACATGAATTTGTTAGAGTGGCACATGTTTTTTAATTCGGATATTAAAGAAATGAAAAAATATTATAAATAATTTCGATTTGTTTAGTAATTTCGAATTATGTATGTCAATAACATCTAATCACAACATTGAATTATCAAAGCATTTGATCGCTTCCTTGAATTCGTTCAGCTGATATAAAGAATTTCCTTTCATAAACCATGAATTAAAGCCCTTTAATGAAGATAGTTCGAGAGACCTATCAAAGCATTTGATCGCTTCCGCATATAATTTCTTCCTATATAACGATATCCCCGCTATATACCATTGATCTACTGATCCGGAGACTTTTGACATAACCAAGATAATATCCCAAAAGGTCGTTAATAAAGATTTTGTTGTTAATTGATTATGATTTGCATTCATTGCGTGTATATAGCAAAAACATACTTAGATAGTCATATGCTGATAAATATTATATCAATGAAAAGTCAAACCAATGTCAAAAAATGATTAGATAATAAGGACTATTATAAGATTTGGGCAAAAATAACCGCAAATAGATGTTTACAACACTGATCATAAAAAAAATGAATGTATTTGTCCCATTTTGGTTAATTATGGAAGGGTGCTTAAAAAATTTCAATTATAATTTACACTTTAAAATCTTATCTAAATATAACCAGATTTATTACTTCAAATTACCATTGACATTCTTACTAGTTATTTTCTAAGAAAAATTGATACTGATATCCTGATAATTCTCAAGAAATATCACAATATCAACTGTAGACTATGGTTTTGAAATTTAATAATCAGTTAAGAGTAGTTATTGTCTGCTTATTAACAAACTATGTCATAAGCATCCGTAACTATTCTTTGATAGATTGAATTGTTCAGATCTATTCTATAATAATCTAATTTGTCAGGATCATATTTTTGCACAATTTCAATAATTTCGCTTTTCTGTTTTCGTTGTGATATTACATCTCGGTGAGCATATCCAGTGACATAACTATACTTGTTTTTTATGGCTTCACCTAAGAATTTTATTCGTAAGTAGTGACCGCCAGTTCCCCCCCAATATCCTTCGAGGATACTCACGCCTTCGAGATATGCAGTATTCCTTGACCCCTTATTCAAATCAACTGTGCCTGGACGTAATTCATAATTTTCCAATGGACCGCCCTTAGCATAACCTATTATATCACCAGTGTGGCTGTTCATTCTTAAGGTTACAAGGATAGATAATTCATCTGCGATTGTTTTTCTGAAGTAATCTTCACTCTGTCGCATCAACGTGGAAACCCGACTATTAATGTCTAAAAGAGCATTTATAGTATTTTCTTCAACTTTGCTACCCTGACCTTCGGTAACAAAAATTAACTTCGTACCTCTCTTGGAATCTTTTAATCCTAACTCTCTATTCCAAGATTCCTTAAAATAAGCTACATTATCATAAAAATTTTTCCGATATTCAGTAGGTATATTTGACATGATATAATCAAACATCTCCTTTTCTTCTATCATGAGATTATCGAAATATTTAACAGAATTCTTATTAATCACAGAAGGATGCCATCCCAAGGCATGTGCATTACGCCTAGCGATATCTCTTGCGTGTTCATAATTTCCCAAAGCATATCCGGCTATTCGCTCCGATACTGAGAGAAACCATCCCAAACTTCTGTAGCGTTCTCTAGCACCGATATCATATTTGGAAATTCCGGCTTCATCGAATAATTCATCTATTTTTTTATTCGCATATTTTTCAATTTCCCCTTTGAATGGATAAGCTGTCCTATGTATTAGTATCATTACTAAGTCAATATTCAGATTTGCATTTGCAATAAATTCTGTAATCTTGGGATCATTTCGAATGAAGAATTCGACAGAATCCTCATTGGGTTTGTCAAATTCCTTTAGTGGATCATAGTCATGAAATAACGCAGCCACAAATAAATAAGTTGTTTCTTCGTGAGATATTCTTAAATTTTCCATTTTGTTAATGCCATAAATAGATAATAATGTAAAGTAAACTGCTTCTAGTTCGTGCTGTATATTATGATAACCGTAATAATCAGTGCCCAGACCCTTCTTTGAAAATTCAGATATGGTATGACGTAGTATATCCTTGATCCATCTCTCCTCAAAGCCGAAGGATTTGCCCACCTCTATAATTTTATTCTTGAGGATTGACTCGGTGGTTTGTCCTTTGTGAAATTGTAACCACCAAGGAAATAATTTTATTCTATTATAGAATTCAAATCCCATGAGGGATAACCTACCGGGCAACTTTTCTGCTGACAATCCATTTTTATTGTTTAGATCATCCTTTTCACTATCAGATGTAAATATCGATGATCTAACCACATTTCTAGAATTGGAAATCCACGATATAAAATTTGCCTTTATACGAATTGATCTTTGAAATTTATCAAATAAATCGTGATTTTTAGTTCAAAGTGTGAAATATTTTATCAAAGACTGCAAAATTTGATATCAATGATGCGACCACTAGCCATTAGGAATTTCCCATAATAAGGAGCATAGACTATAATGAAGGAGGGAAATTATAAACAACATATTTGATTGAAGGCTTAACTATCCTATGAGTGATCAAGGCTTGGATTAGCAGCCATAATAATTACACTCCAAGTCCTATCAATATCTCGATATAACCCTGTCTACACAGCAAAAGAAACTTGATAGATAGTCTAGAAGGGTTACCAGCATCCGTCATAGTGAGGAAAGTACAGAATCCATCCTTTTTCTATGAGCTGTTGTTGACTTCGTCAATCAAGAATCGTAAAATTCCTCAGATACTGGCATTAAATGTTGCAATAAGCCACATAATTCCAAAATGGTCCACTATTTTAGCTACCTTATCCACTCCGAACATTGATGTAGGGCCTTGAATTGATTTGCACCCTTCTTTTAAAGCCTTATTGTAAGTTGCATTTACATCTCCAACATAGACCCACAATGACGGCGAGCAAGGGTTACTTATTTCAGGATTTTCCTCCACCATAATACATGTGTCACCTATTTTAATTTCTGCATATATATCATTATCTTCTTTAATTAGCTTGACAACTACTGCATTAAAGACTGATTCTGAAAACTTTATGAATTCTAATGCGTTTCCA
>DATEIH010000242.1:0-2341 GCA_035279165.1 Candidatus Nitrosocosmicus sp.
AAATAAGTGTTTTATTTATATTGTCATAAGTTAGTGATATGTTTATTAACTTTTTTGAATAGATACAAATAACCTAGAGAATAGAAATTAGGCTGCATTCATGTCATAAATGAAATCCCAGTAAGGCTATGGCAACAAAGGGTACGTCGCAAACTACTTTCTATCGTTAAGCTGTAGATCCTCTGCCAACATTTATGGAAAACGTGAGGTTTGATAGAACAAGATGATGATGTGGTCTCAAGTCTGCTGATGCCTTTTACTATTTTCTAGGAATGCATGAAGAATTCCAATATATCAGATTTTTGTACTTTATATTTGTAGTATGAAATGTAAAATAAATATGGACAATGAATTACAAATCGAATGAAAAAGACTGTCACTATCCATTAGCCACCGACTTGACGATCCATAGGATTATCAACGGCATGTGGCAAGTCGCAGGAGGACATGGATATATCGATCATGAATTGGCAATTGAAGACATGTTAAAATATCATGAAGATGGATTCACAAGTTGGGATCTTGCAGATATTTATGGCCCTGCGGAAGATTTTGTTGGACAGTTCCGAAGAAGATTGTCTGAGATAAAAGGGGATAAAGAACTAGATAAAATTCAAGCATTAACAAAATGGGTGCCGAATCCAGGAAGAATCGAATACTCTATCGTCAAAGAAAATATACAAAAATCACTCTCCAGGATGAGTTTAGACTGTCTCGATTTACTTCAGTTCCATTGGTGGGATTATAATAATCCATATTACATGGATGCACTCAAATATTTGTCTGAACTACGTGATGAAAACATAATCAAACATATAGGTCTTACAAATTTTGACACCGATCGCATGCAAATCATTATAGATTCAGGATTGCAAATTGTAACAAACCAAATCCAATATTCAATAATAGATCGTAGACCCGAGGTAAAAATGGTACCCTTTTGTAAGGAGCACAATATCAGTCTTCTTGCCTACGGCAGCCTCTGTGGAGGGCTGTTGTCAGAACGATACCTTGGAAAGATGCAAGAACCGTCTGCTCATCATTTAGATACATTGAGCCTGAAAAAATATAAAAAGATGATAGATAAATGGGGCGGATGGGGTTTATTTCAGGAGCTTTTATCCACATTGAACGAAATAGCACAAAAGCATAATGTAAGTATTGCTAATGTAGCAACTCGGTACATCCTACAGAAACCCGAAGTCGCAGGAGCCATTATAGGCGTAAGGCTCGGAATATCTGATCATAGAAAGAGTAATACACAAGTATTTAACTTCAGTTTAGACAAGTCAGACCATGATACTATAGATACCGTATGTACAAAGTCAAATAACTTATTTGATATGGTAGGAGATTGTGGCGATGAGTATAGGTAATCATTTTAAGGATTTCTATCCTTCATAGGAAATCATGAGTCTTTTTACCTCTTTGAAGATAATACTTTGGTAACAGCATTCTACATTAGTAACAGATTATAAAGAATGATAAAGATGTGGGGAGCAGATCTATTTGTTGATTTGATTTTAAATCCTTCTTGATAATTTAGAATTGATATCGTGATGAATCTTGATACCTTTTACTAATTAAATCCGATTGTCAAGTTAAAGCTAAACAAACAATAAACACCATTTTTGGGAAATAAAAAATTGGATACAATTATGACAACACAAAAGGTATTAGTCCTCATAATTGGAGACATTATGCGTTGTACAT
Source organism: Candidatus Nitrosocosmicus sp. (assembly GCA_035279165.1). GTDB lineage: Archaea > Thermoproteota > Nitrososphaeria > Nitrososphaerales > Nitrososphaeraceae > Nitrosocosmicus. Next base: position 1,714 of record DATEIH010000242.1, read on the forward strand.
ATATTCTGAAATCGAGGAGTTACGACGGTATTTTGTACCGCACCTGTTGAGAATTATATCCTTTGGATTTATTCTTGTTTATTACTTATACAACTCATTTAGATATTCATCAACACTACTTGCTCAGATCCCTCTTATCATGAGGAACATATTACATTGATACTCTGTTCATATCGTAAAGACTTTATCAGCTGTTCTGAATCTAAATACTTTTAAAGCATTATACCATCGATAAATCATTTTAGCTTCAAAGCTTGTAAAATTGGATCTATTCTTCTTGTCATGTCTTTTTATCCTGTCAACCTTATTAGAAATTAACCTTTGATGTCATGATTTGTTAAATGTCGATATAAAGTAGTTTGACAGTAAAGTCATCACCTGGTTTTTTTCTTAAAAAGTTACTGCCATTTCATAAACCTTTGACATTTTCATTTTACGGGGACTTTGATATCTTGGCCTACATTAATTACATTATATCGAAGATTATATATCAGTAAGAAATAATATATTTATTTTAAGGGGAATAGAATACGACGAGAGTAAAATTTTATAATAACCAACAATTGTCCGATATTGAAAAAGATATTAATGAATTCCTTAAGAAAGAAGAAGTCAAACAGTTAATTGA